>CAZJXZ010000008.1:0-27036 GCA_964549955.1 uncultured Eubacteriales bacterium | reverse complement strand
GGGCCGCCGTTATTGCCTCGAAGAGTGTCTTTATTTTTAGCGATGAGCACACCACTGTCAGGGCAGAAGGAGTCATAGCCAATCCGCTGGACAACCTCAAGCGAGTAGAAGTTGTAGTTTGGAATTCCGGGAGAGAGAGGATTGGACGCCGGGTCGTCAGCAGGGGTTCGGTCGTATGGCTCTGTTCCGTCAAGCCTGACGAAAATGCCGGTAAATGTGGCTGGAAGAGGCTCTACTGCCCGAGCCGTCACTTCCGCTACAATTAACCCTGAATTGGCTAAACCTGTTCTGCTCAACCTTAAAAGCTGGGACTCAGTGATGAAACCGTTTTCCAAGCGGTTCCGCACCATGAGCCCGGCTGGCATCGCTGCACCTTGAGTCGGCGGCACTACCCATCGCTTATGAGGCCCTCCCGGTCCATTAAAACAGCCTCGATCCATCATGTCCCATGGTCCAGCCGCAGCTCTCCGGTAGGGCTTGACATAGGGATTGTTGTTGAGGTCAGGGAGGCGAAACGCAAAATGACCAAGCTCATGAGTAATCGTGCCTGAATTCTCGCCCTGCCGCATCGAGGACAAGCCCCATTGCTGAGAGCCGGCAAGCCAGCTCGTCCACTCGACATACCGCGTTCTGATCCATCGCGGTTTATTAGGATTGGGATTACCCCATTCAGCTGGGATGTCTTCCTTGCTGTTGAATTTCATCTCACCGAATTCCTGCCAGACACCCGTCTCATCATAGCTTGCATAGATACGCAGAATGGCATCGTAATTCTTTTGAATATCCTGGCCGGTATCGGCTATCCAGAGCGAGTCGCAATCCCGTTCCATGCGTCCGTCGGCCACGCTTCCGTCAGGGGTTTGATCATTCTGGCCGTACTCGTTCAGGCCATAAGTCCACAGGGGCTTGGGCATGAGGTAAGGACCAAAAGCATCAACCTGAGTGATGCCGAACTTTCCTCGCGATTGCTCCATCCAGTAGCCATTGATGGTCTGGCTATTATTGACCGGGCTGGGTTTCATGAAAAAGTCGGCATAAAACTGAGGCACCTTTTCCCTCGGAATAGGCTCCATTTGAGGGTTTCCAAAAGGGTCTGATCCTTTGGGGAGGGTAATCACGAAGGGCTGATTGGGAAAGTCAATGGCAACCACCGCGAGGCGAAAGCCCCGTTCCGGCTTAAGGGATGGATCGGCCCAGTTATGACCGGGAATAGGACGATAATCCTCCCTGGTCATGAGGTCTTGATTTATGACCTGCTGGGGATCAATGGAAGGGGGGAATCCGCTTCTGCTTGCAATTTGATTGCGGGCTCTTGAGATAAGGAATATAGACAGAATTAATGTCATGCCCAGAATGATTAAGATTAGTTTTTTTCGGGGCTGGCTTTCTGCTTTGGCCATGACTTTTTCTCCTTTATCTTCTTTCATCTTTATTTGGATGGTATCTGATATTTTTCCGAAACTCAAGGAGATGAAAACGGCCAGATCAACTTTGCCTTGAAAGAAAGAACAACCTACTTCCCTATTTTTCCTGCTCTTTGAATTCGCCCAAGATTTTTGTGAAGGCAAAAAGAATTATAATCCCCAAGATGAAATGGGCGGCAAGCGTATACCAGATGTACTCGGGATGATTAAGGTCTCTGAAACGGCCATAGAGAGAGGTGTAGGTGACGCCGCTCAATGCTGCGCCAATCATCAGCGCCAGAAAGTTTGAGCCCATGTATAAGCCGGCTTTTTCCTTGGGCGCAATCCAGGTGATGTACTCCTGGATTCTTGGAGAAGAAATCATCTCGCCGACAGCAAAAAGAAAAATTCCAAGAAAAACAAAAGCAGCAGCGGAAATCCTGGCGTAGCCGATGATGAGGAAGCCCAAGGCTGAGATGAAAAGCCCGAAGAGAAACGAGGGGATGGCCTTGAATTTTTCGAATATTCTGGAGACGAGAACCTGTAAAATCATGATGATGTAGCCAGTATGGGAAATCGTCTCCCCCAGGATGCGCCTGACGCCTCCTTCGTCGGCACGCGATAAGAAGTTTGCAAATTTTGTTCCGAAGATACTCTTCAGATTCAAATAAAGATTTGCTGTATCGATATTTCTGTCGACATAGATTGCGCACAGATTAAAAAAACCCCATAAAGGAAGCCAGAAGAATAATCCAAGCAGGACCAGAAAGAAAGCAAACTTCAAATCTGAAAGGGCGACACCGATCTCTTTGAACTTCTGTCCGAGTGTCACGCTTTCGATGTCTCTCTTCGGTTCTTTGTAGAATAAAATCGTGACCAGGAGCATCAGGCCGATAGCAATGGCTGCCATCAAAAAAGCATAGTTCCAGGATATGACTCTGAGCTTTCCGGCGACAATCGGCCCGAATGAAGCGCCTACATTGACCATCTGATAGAAGATGCCAAAGCCCAGGGTCTTGTTTGTTGAGTCAGTCGTAACCCTGACTGTTCCGGCAACCAAAGGCTTGAAGATGCCGGCAGCAAGGCCGATGCTGAGCATGGTCAGAGCGATCCCGGAGAATGATTTGGTGACCATAAGAAGGAGTATAGAAGGCAGATAAGCAAGATAGGATACGATGAGCACTTTTTTAAACCCGAATTTATCTGCAAATGAGCCGGAGATGATAGGGATTAGGTAAGAAAAGAGTAAAAATATGCTTTGGACAATTCCCAACTGTGCTTTGGAGTAGCCGAGATACTCCATATAAATGCCAAAGCCGATGTAAATGCCGTAGTAGGCAAAGCGCTCAAGGACTTCTACAGCATTCGCCACCCAGAAGACTTTGGGGAAAGGCGTTCTATTTTTCATTTCTCCCTCACAGAATTTGAATTAAATGATGAAATATTTGAGCTTTCTAGCTCTTCAATTTTATCTTTTGATTTGCCATGAAATATTATAAAAAAGGAGGAAGTTAAGCAACGAAAAAATTTAGCTTAGTTAATACATTTGTATTAGTCAGACAGAAACGTTAAGCTCCCATCTTTTTCAGCAACTCAATCAGCTCGGCCAGGACCATGGCTGTCGCTCCCCAGATTTTGTGGCCCTTGAAAAAATAGAATGGAACGTCGGCCTGGATGCCCCTGATCGTCCAGACTTCTCTGCGGATGTTTGCGTCGTCAAGCAAATGGCCGACCGGAACCTCGATGACTTCAGCCACCTCATGGCTTGAAGGCTGAAAATCAGGGCGCCTGTCAGCCGCCGCGACTACGGGATAAATACAGTAATTGCTCGGAGGAATATAAAGAGGTGTCAATTCTCCAAGGATTCTTACCTCAGCTGGCTCTATCTTAAGCTCTTCCCGGGCTTCTCTCAAGGCAGTTTGTCGCAGGCTTTCTCCTCGGTCCTGGCGTCCTCCTGGAAAGGAAATCTGCCCTTGATGGAAAAGAACGCTCGGCGTCCTCCTGGTTAAGACCAGGTGCAGCCTCTTCTTCCAGGGATAAAGGAGAACAAGAACTCCAGCCTTGAAGCTAGAATCCTCAACTTCCTGATATGTCTTATTCCCCGGCCTGGGATTGGTAATCATCTTCAGCTGGGCTTTTAAGCCGGGCTTTGGGCCCTTGAGCGCTTTCTCCAGAGATTGAAGAGCTTCTTTTATTTTAGCAATTCTTTTTATTTTTTCTGATGCTGAATGATTCCTTAATTTCGCCATGGTCTTTTAATATCCTCCCCAGAATTGTTCATTATCGCACATCTTCTGTAATGTCAGCGGACACTTTTTGCCATATTTACTTCGCCTTTTTTTCCTTTTCATCCGTATGCATATAATGGCACATTTATTGCAGATTTTTAAGAGTGGATTTGGAGCATTGGAGATCTAATCTATTGGAGCAAGGAAATGTTCAAGAACTATCTAAAAATTGCTTTGAGAAACATCAAAAGGCACAGAGTTTATTCCTTAATCAACATCGCCGGCCTTGCCGTCGGCATGGCCTGCTGCATTCTTATCCTCTTGTATGTCAAGGACCAGGTGAGCTATGACAGCTTTCACAAGAGCAAAGACCGGATTTACCTGCTTCGAAGAGAAAGCCGGGCCGAAGGCAGTACCGGAACTTCCTACAACAACCCCGCTCCGCTCGCTCCTGCCCTCAAGAACGATTTCCCAGAAATCGTTGATTTTGTCAGGGTCGAGGGGGCCGGCTTCATCATCCGCTCTGGAGATAACACTTTTGTTGAAAGGAATGTCATCCTTGCCGATTCTCCCTTCTTTGATGTCTTTACTTTTCCGCTCATTCAAGGTGACCCAAAGACCGCTCTCACCAAGCCCTATTCCGTGGTCATAACCCAGGATATCGCCAAAAAGTATTTTGGCGATGAAAACCCAGTGGGCAAGACGTTCAACGCCAATTACAGACATGAGTTAACCGTGACCGGAGTTGCAAAAAATGTTCCGCATAACTCTCATCTCCAGTTTGACTTCGTCGTTCCTTTTGAGCAGATCGGCACCTTCTTTGGATTTGACTATCTCAAAAGCTGGGGAGCCTGGAATTTTTCAATTTACTTGCTTCTCCAAAAAGGCGTTCCTTCCGCGGAATTTGAGAATAAAATCACTCATATAATAAAAAAATACAGAAGCAATGATTCGTTCGATTCTCAACAGGAACTTTATCTTCAGCCGATTACCAAGTTCTATCTCGAATCAAGCAACAGCGTTCGATACATGATTTTTTTCACGGCGATAGCCGCCATCATCCTCCTCTCCTCCTGCATCAATTTCACCAATCTCTCCATCGCTCAGTCTTCAACACGGACAAAAGAAGTCGGATTAAGGAAGGTTATCGGTGCGCACCGCCACCAGCTGGTCAAGCAATTCCTGGGAGAGTCTGCGGTCATTTCCCTGATTGCCCTTCCTCTGGCCGTCATCCTCGTCGAGCTCTTTCTTCCTCTTTTGAACAGTCTGACTAATTCTCAAGTGAGAATAAATTACATGGAAAACTGGTCCTACTTGGCCGGTCTTCTGGGCATCGCTCTGCTGGTAAGCGTCATTTCCGGGAGCTACCCGGCTTTCTACCTCTCCTCGCTTCAAGCTGTCAACTCGCTCAAAGGAACCATGAGGGCAAGCTTCAGACGGTCGATCTTCAGAAACATCCTGATCATCTTTCAGTTTGCCATTTCAGTCTTTCTCATCTTCGGCACCTATGTCGTTTACAATCAACTGAACTACCTGAAGAATAAAGATTTGGGATTTAAAAAAGATAACATCGTCACAGTTCCCATCATGAGCCAAGCTATCGATAGACAAATCGAAAATGTCAAAAGCGAATTATTGCGCAATCCGAATATATTAAATGTGACGGCATCTGAATCTTTTCCGACGGGGGGGCATGGGAATATCACTGCCTGGTGGGAGGGAAAGAAAGATGATGCCATTTTGTTCGTGCCCTCGATTTCAATCGACCATGATTTTCTGAAGACCTTCCAGATTAAGCTTACTGCCGGAAGGGATTTTTCAAAAGATATTCAGTCCGACAAGATGTTTGCCTATATACTCAACGAGACAGCAGTCAAGCAGCTGGGATGGAAAGACCCTATCGGCAAACAATTTCAAGTCGAAAGAGCCTACTATCCCAGAGGAACTGTCATCGGCGTCGTCAAGGATTTTCATTTCGATTCACTCCACAGTGAGATTCGACCTTTAGCTCTTGTTAACGACCAAAATCTTTTCAATTATTTGTGTCTGAAGCTTGCTCCGGCCAACATTCCAGAAACCATCCGATTTATAGAGAATAAATTCAGGGAATTTGACGCTGCGGCTCCGTTTGAATATTCTTTCCTCGACAGCCGTATCGCCAGAATTTACAGGGCAGAGCAAAGAACCGGCCAGATTTTTAATTCCTTCTCTATCGTGGCCATCCTCATCGCCTGCCTTGGATTATTCGGACTGGCCTCTTTGGCCATAACGCTGCGGACCAAGGAGGTCGGAATCCGCAAGGTCCTCGGCGCATCCGTCTCGAGAATAGTCGTTCTTCTGACCAGGGAATTCACAATTCTCATCATGGTCTCCAATATCATCGCCTGGCCTGCGGCCTACTTTATCATGCACAGATGGCTTCAGAACTTTGCCTACCGGATCAACATCAGCATCTGGGTCTTCCTTCTCTCGGGACTGACCGAGATTTTTATTGCTTTAGCAACTATAAGCGGCAAAGCTGTTAGAGCAGCTACAGCCAATCCGGTTGAATCACTGAGGTATGAATAAGGGAACTCTCCCTATCTTGGGAAAAAAAGGGACTGTCCCCTTTTCCTAGTGACAGGCTACTTTTTCAAAAAAGTTAGCTGGCCCCCTTCACCGTGACATGCTAAGCTCCCTTTTTTTAATTATTTCCACTCCATACTGTATCTTTTAACCAGAGGAAGTCCTTCTTCGCTTTCCTGGATCAAGAAATATGCTTTATTCTTTTTGACCACAAAGAGTAGCTCTGCTTCAGGATGAGGAAAGCGGGCAAAACATCTGCCTTCGGCATCAAAGACATCAAAATAAATGTTTTCATTCACATCTTTCTCGTAGGTTGAGACATATATCAAGCCTCGGTCATCAAGAGCAAAATAATAAAGAGGAGGATAATTTTCAGGCCACTCCAGCTTAATATCTTGAGGAAGCGAGTCTCCAATTCTTTCCTTTAGCCTCTCTTTTTCTGCATCTGTGATTTTAACAGGGTTATAATTCTTGACGATTTTCTTTATCTTTTCTCGCTTGCTGTTTATGACATTCAATTCGTATTTTGAAGTTACGACCCAGATAAAGTTGTCCTCCTTTGTTATCATAAAAAAGAACCTGGTGGGCATCGCATTAATGGAAGGCGGCATCATCTTTATCTCAAGATAAGCAAGTTCTGAAATTTGATTAAACTGCGGATCGAACTTTACTATTTTTTGCTTTGTTCCTGTTTCGTCAATTGCTATCGTTTCACCATAAATGTATTTTTGGGAGTCAGCCTGAACCCTGCCGAGATTCCATTTGCCATAGGAAGTCTCTTTCAAGCATTCCCCATTCAAAGAATAATAAGAGAATCGCTTATTTCTAGTGTCTTGAAAAGTGAGCTTTTCTCCTTCTGCGATAAACATTCTTCTGAGTGACTGAAATTCACCTGGTCCCTGTCCTTTTTTCCCGAATGTCCTGAGATGTTTGCCATTTTTGTCATAGACCTTGACTAATATTTCTTTTGAGTCGAGAGTATAGATGTTGCCGTGATCGTCGACCTGTACAGAATTCAGCTCGGAAAACATATAATTTTCATCTTTTGTCTCCTTGCCGAGGCAAAGCTCCTCGGTCAGTTTGAGTGTGGTAGGCATTCCAGGCAGTTTCACCGGTTTCTTGGGATTCAAAATTACGGTTATTCCATTTTCCTTTTTAATCTGAACCTTCTGAGCCTGAAGAGTAAGAATCATAAAGATGAAAAAGATAAAAACGAGAACAATGGCTTTACTCGACATCGAAAGCTTGCGCATGACAACCTCCCTTTTAGTGATAATAATGAACAAATGATATCACTTGGACAGATTAAATTCAGAGCAATAATAAGAAAAGGAAAAAAGGAAATTCTCATTTTAAAGCGTCGGGCCCCCTTATCAAGATGCTGTTATCGAATAAGAATTCAAATGTTTAATCAGGTATTTTGAATTAAGGTATCCCCGTAATTGGTTCTCTTTTTCAGGTTTGACTTAAGATTTTTGCTCTGTTATAAGCTCCTTAATGAAAAAATTCTCTCTGGATAGAGAGGACTTTGCACTTTTTCTCTTCCATTCGAGGGTTGGGGTTCGCCTTGCTCTGAGGGTGGTCTTCCCTCTATTTGCCGCTATTTTTGCCTTATATTACATTCTCGGGCCTGAGTTCGTTTATTCACTCATGACCGCTTTTGTCAGCAACGGCCTTCCGGCTTCCGGAATTTTCTCAGCCGTTATCAGCTTGACCATTGCAGGAATAGCAGCACGGCGAGTGTGTCTCGGGCTTGAGGGATGGATCCGTCACCTTCCTGCAGCAAGTCAGACACACCGCCGCTTAGCAGGTGTTGCCATTTTCATCGCTCAACTTCCTATTCTTATTATCATGGCCGTTCTCGCCTCAATTGCTTCCCTAAAATCTGGAGTCCCAGTGGCAATGTACATCCTTGGATTGCCTTTGCTGGGCTCAGCCTCTGCCCTTTTTGTCTTGCCTGTAGAGGGAAAAATCATCGCAAGGCCGCTCGCTGCTCTGGCTTGCGTCTTTGTTTCTTCTGGGAAATGGCAGTTTATTCTTGGGGGAATCATTATGATTGCGATTTCAGACTTTTTTTCAAGAGCCCTCTATACCAAAAAGAGACGCACAGGCTTTAAGAGTATTTTCAAAGGTGCATCGCTTATGGCCGTGATTTCCTGGAGGGCTCTGCGACTGAGGATTTTATTCCCGTTTTTGCTCTCGCTCATGGTTCTTGGGGCAACCATCCTTTTCCTTGCCAACAACAGCCTTAATCCTCGGGCTTTCACAAGGGCGATTTTCTTTGGAGGAGCTTTGAGCATGGTCGTCTTTTGCGCTTGGCTGGCTGACATGCTCGCTTCACGCAGGCCGCCCTGGGCCTGGGCGCGTTCATTGCCTTGGGCCAGCGAAAAAAGAATTGCCGCTGATTTTTGTTTTATCGGCCTGCATACCGTTCTTCTTCTCATTCTTGTGGCGATAATGAACTTAAAGTCAGCCCTCCCTCTTGCTGCTTCTCTCCCTCTGCTCGTTGTGCAAGCTTCAGGTGCAATGCGCCAGGTTGCAGAAAGGCGGACGAGAAGCTATGGCCTTGTCCTCTTGAACGGCACGCTGTGGGCTCTTTCCCTCAGCCTGATTCCTCTGATTTCTCTTGTTTTCTTAGCTCTGACTCCTTTGGCATTTAAAATTGCGGCAGAGAAAGAAAAAAATCAAAAAGTCAGCCTCTGGCTTGAACTCCACCATCTTGCCGCAGGCGACCCTCTTTCCTGGAGTCAACGATGATCCGCTTTCATGACATCTCCTTTTCTTACGAAAAAGGCAAGCCTGTCTTGCAAGGCATTGACCTTGAACTCCAACCTGGCCTCACCCTTCTCCTTGGTCCGAACGGGTGCGGAAAGAGCACGCTTCTAAAGCTGGCCGCAGGGGTGGAAAAGCCGGAAAGCGGACTGATCACAATCGACAGCCATGACCTCTGGAAGGATGAAGTGGCAGCACGGAAAAGTCTTGCCTACCTTCCTGAGCAACCGGATTTGACTCCTTACGCTTCCTTAAAGGAGATTCTCAATCTTGTCTGCCGTCTGCGGGAAGAGCCTCTTGAAAAAGGAACAGAGGCTCTAGAATTCTTTGGTCTTCAGAATGTATCCCATCGCACTGTCCGCGAGCTTTCGCTAGGGCAGAGAAGGCGCGCCGTTTTTGCGGCCTGCTTTGTCGGAAATCAGAAGAACATCCTTCTTGATGAGCCTATAGAAGGAATGGACCGTAATATCCAAAAAGAAATAATCTCCTGGATACACAGAAAGGTTGCAGCCGGCGCCTTGATTGTGGTGGTCTCACACTTCATCGAGCCATTTGTCGATGTCGTTTCCCGGGCAGTGACTGTAAAAGACGGGAAGGCGGTTGTTTTTAAAGAACTCCCCGATACCAACGATAAGAAGTTCGCCTTATTAGAAAAGCTTTCAATAGGAAGATTTCCATAAAAATGGGATTTGACCATTGAATTAGGTATTGTATCCCTGTAATTAAAGGTTCTTGGTCCAGAATTCGACCATTGTTTTATAAAGATGAATCTGGGCAGGGTCGTCGGAGATTCCGTGCTGGCGCATGGGGTAAATCATCAAGTCGAACATCTTGCCTGCCTTTACCAGCTCATCGATAAAACTCCAGGCATTCTGGGGATGGACATTGTCGTCATAGGTGCCATGGACTAAGAGCAAACGGCCGGATAGGTTTTTCGCGCTCTTGACCAGAGAAGTCTTCTCGTAGCCTTTGGGATTATCCACCGGCCTTTTCATGAAGGCTTCTACCCATTTCGTATCATAGTAATGCCAGTCTGTAACCGCAGCCACGGCAATCCCTGCTTTGAACTCTTTGGAGTGAGTCATGGCCAAGAGGGTGAACATCCCTCCCCCGCTCCAGCCCCAGATACCGACTCGATTCGGGTCAACGAAGGGCTGAGCCTTGAGCCATTTGACTGCATCCAGCAGGTCGCTTAATTCTTTCTGGCCATATCCGTCCTTCAAGATGATATTTTCCAGTTTCTTGCTTATCGCCGTAGCACTGCGGTTGTCGACCTGCAAGACCAAATAGCCGTTATCGAGCAAAATCTGGTTGAAGAGAATCGACCTGCTCCAGGCATTAGCCACTGTCGGCGCTGAAGGCCCGCCATAGACATAAATGATCACCGGATATTTTTTCGCCGGATTGAAATCTTTCGGCTTGAGCAGCTCTGCAGGCATCGGGAATTTATCGCTGGCCGGAATTGTGAACAATTTAGGATGCTGGATATCGTATTTTGTCAGCGCTCCAGGACGGGGCTCTGCGATTACAGATACACGCTGGCCGTCGCTTTTATATAAAGCCATCATCGGGAGCATCGAAATATTTGAATAACGGTCGATATAATATTCTGTGTCAGGACTAAAGAAGACGCTGTGAAAGCCGTCCTCTTTTGTTAAGCGCTCCATTCCGCTCCCGTCAAATTTTATCCGATAAAGATGGCGTTCGATAGATGACTTTTCAAGCGCGGTGAAGTAAATCCAGCCGTTTTTGTCGTCGACGGCGGCTACAGCCTGCCGCAGCCAGAATGGGCCTCCTCCTGAGGAGCGGATGGACCACGCGCCCTTTGTAACCTGATTCGCCAGCTTCCCCTCAATCGTAAAACGGTAGAGATGCTCGAACCCGTCCCTTTCGGATGCCCAGATGAAATGCTTGCCGTCCTTCAGGAAATAAAGGTCGTCATGAATATTCACCCAGCCGCGGTCTCTCTCCTTCAGGATATGAATGGGCTTGCCGCTGAGACGCTCGACAAAGAATATGTCGAGCTCGGTCTGAGCACGATTCATCGTCTGAACGCTCATTCGCTGGCTGTCAGGCAGCCATTTGACGCGGGCAATGTATTCGTAGGGTCTGCCGCTGAAATCGACCCAGGTTAATTTTCCGTTTTCAACCTCGACGATGCCGACGCGCACGGCTGGGTTGTCGCCCCCTGCTTTCGGATAGCGCTGCTTGATAAGCCTGGGCACGTCGGGCTTGAAATCAACGTAATACATGACGCTCACCGGCGATTCATCGCTCTGTAAAAAGGCAATAGCTTTCGAATCGTCCGACCACCAGTAGCCGATATCCTGGCGGCCAAAGACTTCCTCCCAGTAAACCCAGGATAGAGTGCCGTTTAAGGTCGTTTCTGACCCGTCCTCGGTGAGCTGCTTTTCTGCTCTGGCTTCAATGTCATAGACGAACAAATTATTATCGCGGACATAAGCTATTTTCTTTCCATCAGGAGAAAAATTGACGCACTTCTCTTCTGCCTCAGTATCCGTAACTTTCAAAAATCGAGAGGAAGCAAGGTCGAGCAGGTAAATATCATCTTTAAACATATAGAGCGCCAATTTTCCAGAGGCAGAAAAGTCCGATGGCCAGGGCAGGCTTTTTGGCAGCGCTTTTCTATCCAACAGGCTTTTTAAGCTTGCCAGGCTTTTTTTAGCGTCCACAGCAGGGCTTTTCATTCCGGTCTTCGGGTCAAATCTCATGATTGTGCGCTTTTCAGCAGGCTCTATCGAGTCATAGATGAAGGCAGTTCCATCGTTCAGCCAGACAAAAGACGGCAATCTGGCGACATTTTTTCCTTCCTCGCTGTAGAGCCACTCGACTGTGAGCTTTGGTTTTTCCTGCGCAAAAGCAGCTGAGCCAAAAATCATCCAGACGCAGAGGAAACTCAGGACAAAAGCTTTATAAATCAGCTTTCTCATCGCCTCACCTCCAGAAATCAGGACAAAGATGTTTTCTTCCCATAATTTTTAATAGTTTCCACAGAAATAGGCAAGGAGATAATATATGAAGAGAAAATATATCTTGCTACATTGCCGTGGCGAACGACGAAAGAGAGCATAGCCATCACCTTGTCATTGCGGGGCAAATAGCGCCATTGCTATCACCTTGTTATTGCCAGCGACTGAAAGGAGCGTAGCCATCACCTTGTCATTGCGAGGCGCGAAGCGCCGTGGCAATCTATTTATTCTATGAGATTGCTTCGTCACTGTGTTCCTCGCAATGACATCCTGAGATTGCTTCGTCGCTCTGCGCCTCACAATGACAATTTTATTATTGCGCTTGTATTAAATAAGTAGCAGGTGGCCGCCGGCTTGTGTCCTCTTAAATCATGAGCAAGTGGCCGTCGGTTTCTGCGGCCTTCAATATTTTGATTTCTTTAAACTCCTCTCCCCTGACTGTGCTCAGATAAACCCACTGCCTTGCTCTGGTAATTCCCACAAATACCATCCGCTGTCTCGCCTCGCCTTTTGCTCCAGAAAACGAATTCTCAGTCAGGTGCGGCAGAAATACGCTATCGAAGGCCAAGCCTTTAGCCGTATGGTAAGCTGCTATCTTGGGGATATTATTTCCGAAATCAAAGGGCTCGTGAAAAATATTCTGCGCGTCTCTTTCGATGACCTTCTCAACCTCCACTCCCCTCTTCTTCAAGCCTTTCGCCAGCTCATGAATCAGGCTGCTCGAAGGAACGATAATCCCAACCTTCTCATCCATAGACTGCCTCATCTGGACAGTCGCCGCCAAAAAGCCCATCTCTTTATCCAGCGATGGAGCAAGATAGCATAAAGGATGTTCTCTGACTTTTTGCCTGGCTGCGCTTCGAGAGAGATAATCACGCCGCGCCTCCTCATCAGGCATAAAATATGAGGCAAGCTTGGCAACATAGGGAGCATTCCTGTATGTTCCCCAGAGCTTGGCTGCTCTCTTTTTAAGATTCAGCTCTTCGCGAATAAAAGGCTCTGATGTCCTGCTTTCAGCTATCTTCTGCGTGAAATCAGCAAAGACAGTGACATGGCGGACAGCCAGCTTGAGAATCTCATAGACTTCTGGAGATAAATCCTGCCCGTCATCAACGAGAGCAAACTCCAAGCAGTTTCGAAGCTCCTTCTTTTGCTCCAGCAGAAGCAAGACCTCTGCGCGAATTCTTTGGAAGTCGACCCGCAGGTTTATGTATGTCCTGGGCAAATCTCTGGATTTATGTTCTTCATAGAAAAGCCGGCACCAATTGTCGAACGTGGTCACTGTCTTCTCAGGAAGGCCCAGGAGCCGCGCGGCAGGCTTGATGTATTCCCCGGCCATATCGGTAAAGACAAAAATTTGGAACTTATCTGGAGAGATGCCGTAGCTTTTGGCAAGGTATGAAGCCCGGTGAATGAGCACCTGAGTTTTTCCCGACGCTGCTGAACCCAGTACAAGCCGGTGCCTGTCAAGCGGCAATTCCACTGCCTTGAGCTGGTCTCGAGAAAGAGCAGAGCGGGGCACCAGCCAGGTGCTTGCTCTTGCGGCTTTGTTCTTGGTCCTCTTTTCTTTCGTCACCAAGATTTTCTCGTGGATCATGATAGCAACGTCGCCCTCAATCAGCAAGTCATTCAAGTAAGCATCTTAAATTCCGTGAGAGCCAATGATTGACAGGACCCCACGGTTACATTTCATGATGACCACGGAATTCAAGATGCTTTCATCACTCAATTTGCTTTAGCAGATTGAAGATGAAATAATGAGCGGCAAAAGGAATAAAGATGAATCGCGGCTAAAAAGGAGGAAAGCATGGCTGTCTACAGGGTTATTTCTTCACTCGTGGTTACGCTATTCATAATAACATCATCTTTTTCTCAGGCAAAAGAACCGAAATCTTTGGATTGGCCAGTCTTAAGGCATTACGACCAGAACCATATCCAAAAGATTGCTTTGCCTCTTGGCGGTATCGGAACCGGAACCGTGTCTTTGGGAGGGCGGGGGAATTTACAGGATTGGGAGATCATGAACCGGCCGGCCAAGGGATATAATCCTGGGAATGACCGCGGCTTGGCAGCACCCTTTTTTGCGCTTTATGTAGAAAGCGGCAGCACAAAAGCCGTTCGCCTGCTCGAAGGGCCGGTGCCGCTCTCTGAATACGAAGGCGCGTTCGGCGTTGAAAAAATCCCCAACCATGGCCTGCCAAGATTTCAGAGCGCCTCTTTCGATGCCGCTTACCCCCTGGGTCAGGTCAATCTTTCTGACCCCAGCCTTTCCGTCAATGTTCGGATTAAAGCCTTCAATCCTCTTGTGCCTGGCGATGCGGACAGAAGCGGCATTCCCATCGCGATTTTGAAATTCGAGATAAAAAACATCAGCCCAACAAATGTCGCAGCCTCGGTGTGCGGCTCCATGCAAAATTTCATCGGAGAAGACGGAAGCGAAGGCAAGGCTTTAAAAAACAAGAACGAGTTTAGAAAAGAAAACGGTCTTTCCGGCATTTTCCTCAGCTCTGATGGAGTCGATAAAAATTCAGAACAATGGGGAACCATTACTCTAAGCAGCAATTCGCCCGGCGAATATTCCTATCGAACATGCTGGATAAGGCATCAGTGGGGCGCTGCCATCCTTGATTTCTGGGACGATTTCAGCCAGGACGGAGTGCTCGAAGAACGTCCTGCCACTGAAGAAAACAAGCCCATGGCTTCGCTTGCCGTGAAAATAAATCTTTCTCCCGGAGAAACCAGAACAATCAATTTCTTCCTCACTTGGCATTTTCCCAACCGCAAGGCCTGGTCGAAAGCCATGCTAAAAAACTATTATACAGCGCAGTATGCCGATGCCTGGGAAGCTGTAAAAAGAACTCTGCCCGAATTGGATAGCCTCGAGAAGGATACTGTGGAATTTGTATCCGCGCTCTGCAAAAGCAGCCTGCCAGAAGTCGTCAAGGAGGCAGCCTTATTCAATATCAGCACGCTCAGGACACAGACCTGTTTCAGAACTGATGACGGCTACTTCTTTGCCTGGGAAGGCTGCGGCGACAAGAGCGGCTGCTGCTATGGCTCCTGCACCCACGTCTGGAATTATGAGCAGGCGACTGCCTTCCTCTTCGGCGAGCTGGCCATGAAGATGAGGGAGGTTGAATTCGGCCTTGCCACTGATGAAACAGGCCTGATGAGCTTCAGAGTCGGCCTCCCCAAGGAGAACATCCGTTCCTTTGCCAAGGCTGCGGCTGACGGCCAGATGGGGACAATCATGAAAATGTACCATGAGTGGCAGCTTTCCGGAGATGATGAGTTTATCAAGCGGTTTTACCCCAATGTCAAGAAAGCGCTTCAATTCTGCTGGATTCCTGGCGGATGGGACGCCGACATCGACGGCGTCATGGAAGGAGCTCAGCACAACACCATGGACGTCGAATACTTTGGCCCTAATCCCCAGATGGAAATTTGGTATCTGGGCGCTCTAAGGGCCATGGAAGAGATGGCAAAATATTTGGGTGACCGAGATTTTGCCAAGAAATGCCGAAGCCTGTTCGCCCAGGGAAGCAAATGGACCGATGCCAATCTATTCAACGGTGAGTATTACATCCACAAAGTCATTCCTCCAAAAAGCAAGGATGATATCGCACCGGGCCTGATCATCGGTGCTGGAGCCGAGAACCCGCTCGAGCCGGATTATCAACTGGGCGAAGGCTGCCTTGTTGACCAGCTGGTCGGACAGTTTGTCGCCCATGTCTGCGGCCTGGGATATCTGGTCGAGCCTCAGCATGTGAAAACTACCTTGGAGAGCATCATGAAATACAACTACATGGATAACCTCCAGCAGCATTTTAACTGTCTGCGCTCCTTTGCCCTCGGCGATGAAGCGGCTTTGCTCATGGCCAGCTATCCTGGACAGCGTCCCAAGAATCCTTTCCCCTATTTCAGCGAAGTCATGACCGGGTTCGAATACGCCGCAGCCATAGGTATGCTCTACGAGAATCAGATAGAGAATGGCCTGAAATGCATTCAAAACATCCGTGACCGTTACGATGGATATAAACGAAGTCCGTTTGATGAAGCCGAGTGCGGGCATCATTACGGAAGGGCCATGGCCAGCTGGGCGGCCATCCTGGCTCTCTCCCAGTTCAATTACTCTGCCGTCAAGCAGAATATGACCGTCACCTCAAGAGACGGCACGTATTTCTGGTCAAACGGACGAAGCTATGGAACGATCCAAGTTGTAGAAGGAAAGGAAGATTCAAAGCAGATTCAATTGAAGCTCATCAAAGGGAGTTTGAGCCTGGAAACGTTCTCAGTCAAAGGCTTCGGGACGGCGAAAATCAAAAAGAAAGAATTAAATGCAGGCGAGTCGATAGAGTTCATCGTAAAAAAATAGGGAGTAAAAAGAGGAAAAAAGGACAGTCCCCTTTTCTTGACACCCTTTTCTTGGCAAGACTTGACTATTTGTGGATAAGGTGATTATAAAATAATTACCTGAGATGGAAGGAGGCAGACCATGAAATTCTTTTTGGCAGGAGTATTGGGATTCATTCTGATGAGCACAAGCATTCTTTCCCAGTCCAAAAGCGCGTCACCCACCTTCGGCGATGACCTCGCCTTCCTTAAGAAATATACAAAGGCGATCGTCCTATCCGACGAGTCGGGTAAAAAGCAGGTGGCAGTTGTGCCCGAATATCAGGGCCGGGTGATGACCAGCACCGCAGACGGTCAGGCCGGCATCAGCTTTGGCTGGGTTAACCGCGACCTTATCTCATCCGGCCAAAAGCAGCCGCACATCAATGTCTACGGAGGCGAGGACCGTTTCTGGATCGGCCCTGAAGGGGGACAGTACTCAATCTTCTTCAAGAAAGACGACCCCTTTGACCTCGACCACTGGTTCACTCCCTCGTGGATCGATACTGAGCCATACGACATTGTAAGCTGGAGTCAAGACTCAGCAAAGTTCGGCCGCAAGTTTCAGCTGACGAACTACTACGGCACGAAGTTCGACCTTGAGGTCACGCGCGAAGTCCGTATCTTGAGCGATGCCGAGCTAAACAAAAAGATTGGATTGAAGATAAAGCCGGAAGTCAAAGCCGTGGCCTTTGAGACGGTCAACGAGATCAAGAATGCTGGCTCGAAGGCCTGGATAAAGGAAACCGGACTGCTCTCCATCTGGATTCTGGGGATGCTCAATGCCTCTCCGGCAACGACTGTGGTCATTCCTTTCAAAAAGGGCGATGAAGCCAGGCTCGGCCCGATCGTCAACGATGCCTACTTCGGCAAGGTTCCTGCAGAGCGCCTGGTTGTGAAAGAGGGAGTGATGTTCTTCGCCGGCGACGCCAATTACCGCAGCAAGATCGGGATTTCTCCGCGGCGCTCAAAGCCAGTGCTCGGAAGCTACGATGCCGTCAATCAGGTACTGAGCATCGTCCAATTCACGCTTCCCAAGGGAGTCACTGATTACGTCAATTCGATGTGGGAGATTCAGAAGGAGCCGTATGGCGGCGATACAGTGAACAGCTACAACGACGGCCCTCCGGCCCCGGGCGCAGCCCAGCTTGGAAGATTCTATGAGCTTGAGACTTCCTCGCCGGCTCTTGCCCTGCAGCCAGGGCAAATCGGCAAGCACACCCACCGCACATTTCATTTCCAAGGCTCGGAATCCGGCCTCGACGAAATTTCCCGAAAAACTTTAGGAGTTAGCATCGCAGAAATAAAAGCCGCATTGAAGAAGTAAAAAACGGTCCGATATTCTTCAAAAAATATTCTAAAATAAGCAAGATTAAGTCCTTAGCTCATGCACTTGGAAGAAGGCATGAGTTTTTATCAGATATTATGAAACGATAAGTGTTACTTTAAGATAAAAAGAGAAAAAATAAGGCTATGGCTGATTAAAGGAGGGGCGGCAGTTGGAAAAGAAAATTTCTTGGATATTAATTTTTTTGCTTGTTGTTTGGATTGCCTTTCAAGTCAACTGCGGTAGCTTCGCAGGCTTTATAGCCGGAGCTGTTGTCGGACCTGGCAAAATGACTATTCCAGGTTGGGAGATATTGCAAATTAAACCTGGAAAAAAGACTACTTTATTCTTGAAAGACGGACAATCTAAGAGTGGAATATACAAAGGCGTTGGCGATATTCGTGAAGCTGAGTATGCCGAAAAATACGCAAAGAGCCGTGAAGAGAACCGGGGAGTAATCATTCTTCCCTCTCTTGGCGAAAAGATAACAATTCAAACCACTAAAGGGGATCGTTATCAAAATATTTTCTTCCAGGGATTTGACCTCGTGGACATCTCCGTAAAGCGCGCCGGCACATACAAAATTATCACTCTAGAACTAGAAACCATCCAAGCTATTCAAGACCGCAACGGCAATCCTCTGGATATAGCGAGAATCAAGAACTTGATTGCTTCAGGCAAAATTCCTTGTCTATCAAAAATCAAAAGTATTCCGGCAATTAAAATCATTAGAGATGGAAAAATTGAGTTTATTCCAATGGATAACATTTATCAAATCGAGGTTCCGAAAAGCGGGTTTGAAAACATTTGGACGGGTTTCCTGATCGGTGCCGGGATTGATGTCCTTGCCTGGATTATATATTGGGGCCCAAGTCTAAGAGATGCCTCCTGTCCTCTTGTCTACAGCTTTGACGGCAAAAAATATATCCTCGACTCTGAAACATTCAGCGGCGCCATCTTCAAGGCAGCCCAAAGGAGCGATTGGGATAATCTTGACCATTTAGAAGAGATTAAAGGCCATTATCGTTTAAAGGTCATGAATAGATTTCAAGAAACACAGTATATCGATGAGATAAAGCTTTTCGCAGTGGACCATCCTCGAGGGAGCGATGTCGCACCTTCATTTTCTGGCAAATTTTATTCTATCCTAAAGCCTGTGAGTCCCTTAAAAGCAGTCGATTGGGGCGGGAACAATGTCCTTGAGCTCCTCAAAGAAAAGGACAAACACCTCTGGATAAGCAGCCCCTTCGACCGAAATCCTGAACTTCTAGAGCAGATAAGGGACAGCATCGTTATCGAGTTTCCGCGACCGACGGCTTCCAATATTGCCAAGCTAATCCTTGACATCCAGAATACAGGCTGGGCTTCTTACCTGGAAGGGCATCTTTCCGCGCTTCCAGGAAGAGAATTGGAAGCCTGGCACGATTTGATGAACCGCTCTGTTGAAGCTCGTGAAGCGTTTAAAAAATTAGTCATCAGAGAGGGAATGCTCTCACTCAAGCTATGGGATGGAGAGATTTGGAAAGATATGGACTATCTCTGGTTCGTCGGCCCTTCAATTTCCAAGGAGCAGATAGTTGAGCTTGATATTAGCAATATTCCCGGCGATGCGCTGAGAGTTAAGCTCGAATCAACAGCCGGACTGTGGATGGTTGACAGCGTCAAGGCTGACTTCTCTTCTGATCTGCCGCTCGATATCGCTGAAGCTCAACTCATCCGGGCCAAGGACAGCAAGGGAAAAGATTTATCAATGCTTCTGGAAAACATCGATGACCAAGATTATGTCTTAGCTGCGAATGAGGATTGGGCTGAGCTTACTTTTCGAGCTCCTGCTCGAAAGAAAGGATATGAAAGGTCCTTTATTCTCAAGAGCACAGGTTATTACAAAGTCCACGGCGATACTCAAGGCGAGCCGCAAAAAGCTTTGATGGCAAGATTGAACAAGCCCGGAGCTTTCGGAAAATATTCTTTGGAGCTCCTTGCCCGATACAAAGAATCGGTCTTGGCCCAGATAGAGAAGAGATAGCTCCTCAAGAGTAGAGAATTCTCTCTAAAAGAGCAGATAAAGGGTTGACGGCAACGATAAATTTGACTCTTTTTAGGTTAACTGTTATTCTTTTTAAAACGTTCAAGAGGAAAAGCAGAAATGAAATGCCCGAAGTGTCATTTCGAAAACCCGGCTGATACAATTTTTTGCGGCAAGTGTGGGACAAAAATTTATTCCCCTGAGAAGATATCTGTTTCTCAGACAAAAACTGTCAGCACAACCAAGAAAGAATTAACCACCGGAGCAATTTTCGCCGGAAGATACGAAATCATCGAAGAGCTGGGCAAGGGCGGTATGGGCAAAGTCTACAAGGCTCTTGATACCGAGATAAAGGAAAAGGTGGCTTTAAAGCTTCTGAGCCCTGAGATTGCTGCTGATGAGAGAATAATCGAACGCTTCAGGAACGAGCTAAAATTTGCCCGCAAGATTGCTCATCGGAATGTCTGCCGCATGTATGACCTCAGTAAAGAGGAAGAGACTTATTTCATCACCATGGAATATGTGGCCGGAGAAGATTTGAAGAGCACGATTGCCAGGGTTGGGCAGTTGAGTGTAGGCAAGGCTGTCTATATCGCCAAGCAGATTTGCGAGGGGCTTTCTGAGGCCCATCATCTTGGTGTTGTCCACCGCGATTTAAAGCCTCAGAATGTCATGCTCGACAAGGAAGGAAATGCCCGGATCATGGATTTTGGCATTGCCCGCTCGATCAAAGCCAGAGGGATAACAGGCTTGGGGGTGATGATTGGCACGCCTGAGTACATGTCTCCAGAGCAGGCTGAGGTGAAGGAAGTTGACCATCGTTCAGACATCTATTCTTTCGGCATAATTCTTTATGAGATGCTGACGGGACGCGTGCCTTTTGAAGGAGAAACGCCTTTAGGCATCGCCATGAAGCACAAGAGCGAGATGCCCAAAGACCCGAAAGAGCTTAACTCTCAGATTCCTGAAGCTCTGAATCGCCTGATTCTCAAATGCTTGGAGAAGAATAAGGAGAAAAGATATCAGAGTGCAGGGGAGATTCTTTCCGAATTGATTAACCTTGAGAAAGGCCTTCCCACTACAGAGAGAATAATCCCCAAGAAAAAGCCGATCACATCAAAAGAAATAACAGTGACGATTGGATTGAAGAAGCTTTTCATCCCGGCTTTGATTATTGCCGCTATTGTTGCCGCTGCTGTGCTTGCCTGGCAACTCCTGCCTCGAAAAGAAGCTGTCATATCTTCGATCGCTGTCATCAGCTTCGAGAACCAGACCGGAGACAATGCCTATGACTATCTTCAAAAAGCCATCCCCAATCTCTTAATCACCAGCCTCGAGCAGTCGAAATACCTGCGGGTGACCACCTGGGAGAGGATGCACGACCTCCTCAAGCAAACAGGAAAGGAAGATGTTGATGTTATTGACAAGGATTTAGGCTTTGAGCTTTGCCGGATGGATAGTGTGGAGAAGATTGTCCTGGGCAGTTTCGTTAAAGCTGGAGACATGTTCGCCACTGATGTCAAAGTTCTTGATGTCAAAACCAAGAATCTTATCAAGAGCTCAAGCTCGAATGGCGAAGGAGTTCGAAGCATTCTCGAAAAACAAATTGGGGAGCTGAGCAGGGAGATTTCTCGCGGCGTTGGCATCTCTGAACGGAAGATAATGACCACCCAAACGCGCATCGCCGATGTGACGACATCTTCCATGGAAGCCTACAATTATTTCCTCAAGGGAAGAGACGAATACGAAAGATTCTTCTTCAACCAGTCGCGGCAATCCTTTGAGAAGGCCCTGGCGCTCGACCCCAACTTCGCTTTAGCTTACCTCTACCTGGCCAAGGCGCATCAGATATGGGGCAATTCTAAAGAAAGCGTCGAAGCCCTGGAGAAAGCCAAGGCTCTTTCGGAGAAACTAACAGAGAAAGAAAGGCTTTATATCGAGGCAACCTATGCCGAGGCCGTAGAGAAGGATCAGGGAAAAAGGTTCCGCATCCTCAATGAGATTGCTGAAAAGTATCCAAAAGAAAAAAGGGTCTACTATGAGCTCAGTTTATATTATTTTTATAGAAGAATGCCCATTCAAATTATTGGGGAGATCAATAAAGCGCTCGAGCTTGACCCTGAATATGGTGAGGCCTTAAATATGATGGCCTTTGCCTATTCTGAGCTGGGGAATTATGAGAAGGCTATTGAATATCTCAAGAAATATGCCTCTGTTCAGCCCGGAGATCCGAATCCGATTGATTCCATGGCCGAGCTCTATTTTCGCATGGGAAATCTCGACGAAGCTATAGCCAAATACAAAGAAGCGCTAAGAATTAAGCCTGACTTCATTATTTCTTATATAGGGCTATCCTATGCTTCTGCCTTGAAAGAAGATTATGAAGAAGCGATGAAGTATCTCGACCAGTTTATTGCTTTATCTCCTTTTTTGGGACCAAAATGGGGAGGTTATTTTTATAAGAGTTTCTTAAATTACTGGCTCGGAAACTGCGAACAAGCCCTCTCCGAGCTTTTGAGGTTGCTAGACCTAACTGAAAATCGGCAATCCAAAGCGGGTATAGAACTTTTGTTGGGATTGATATATTGTGACCGGGGAGAGCTTGAACTCAGCAAAAAGTACCTTAAAAGCTCGTTCGATTTTGGATCTCAGCAGAGTCCTTCGGAAATCAAAACGATGAAGGCTTTCTATATTTTTCTTTTTGGCTCAGTTGACTTAAAGGAAGGCCAGGTTGACCTGGCAAAGTCAAAGCTGGCTGAGATAAAATCTGCTTTACCGGAAGCAAACCCCGCCTACAAGCAACGCCTTGCATTTATTTTTGATTTGTTCCAGGGGGAGATTCTGCTTACTGAAGGTTCGGTTTCTAAAGCCATCGCGGTTTTGGAAAAGGCATCGCCAATGGGGAAGCCTCCTTCAATTCAAGAAGCCCTTCTTTCCCATAACATCCCTTTTCTCAAAGATGTTTTAGCCCGTGCCTACAAAGAGAAAGGGAAATTAGACAAAGCCATTGCCGAATACGAGCATCTGATCAAGTTTGACCCTAGCCGGGAAGAAAGAACTCTTATTCATCCCCTCTATTACTTCAGGCTGGCCAAGCTCTACGAAGAAAAAGGCGCGAAGGAAAAAGCTGCAGAGAAATATGAGAGATTTCTTAGCCTCTGGAAAAACGCTGACCCTGGTCTTTCTGATGTCATCGAAGCTAAGAATCGGCTAGCAGCACTCAAGATTCGTAATTAAGCGGTCATAATTAAGGGGACACAATATTTAATTGAGGTAATTCCCAATATTTAAGAGCATTGAATTAAGTAATGTGTGCCTATAATTTATTGAATTAAGCAATGCGTCCCTATAATTCTGAACCGACGTGAGTGTGCCTCCAATTCGACAAAGCACTGTTGGCCTGCCCTAAAAATTGGTCGAGCTGATTCGGCGAGACTCTTATATTCCTTCGCGCTTTCCTCACAATTTCTATTTGGGTGTTTAAAGAGGTCATGGCGCTGATGGCTCTCCCGGTAAATATTCCTTTTGCCGGCTTGACTGACTCAATTGTCTCGAAAGGAATGTTAAAGAAAAACACGCCAAATTTTATCTTGATCCTGTCCGGAAAAATGAAAATCTTCCGCGGCAGAGACAGACGATAGATAACCAGGACAAGAGGAATTGCGACAAGGAGGTCGATGAAAGCAATCATCGCTTTTCGCGCAGTCTCTCCGGGAAAAATATTCGAATACCTGGCATCGATGTAAAACAAAACTGCCAGAATAATGAATAAAACAACCGGGAAGACAAGAACAACTTTGACCCACCTATCATACTTGATGCCGCCTTCGTAAAGCACAAGGTCCATATTTATTTTGTTGCCTTAAGAGCTCAGCCTCCGATTATACTCACAATTAAAAAAAAGTAAACAAGCCCCCCAGAGTGAAGTATGAATAATTTCACAGATAAAAGCGGTAGTTCAATTTTAAGGCTGCTGACTTTTCAAATCGATCTCAGAAATTGCTTGGCTTTCTCGATGTCTTCCTTGCTCCAGCGATGCTCCTTAGCCAGATTGAGAAAGATTCTGCATTCTCTTGCCGCCAACTCGTTTTTCTTCTGGACTCTGTAGAGCTCGAATAGACGAAAATGCGGTTGCGGCTGATGGGAGACAACAAGCAGGCTTCTTTTCAGGGCTAAAAGCTCTTCGTCGACTTTCTTCTCTCGCCTTTTGATCTCTGCCAGAAGGTTCAAGGGCTCTGCAGACACAAGCCTGACATCTCCAAGGGAATAGACTCTGCTCAAAAGGTTGGATTGTCCCTCCATCCCAAAAGCATCGATCGCCTTCATGAGAGACTTCTCCGCCTGGCTTATATCTCCCTCTGCCATAGAAATCTTCGCCCTCAGAAAATTGACAATCTGATCTTTCTCTTGGTCGAGCAGGTTGTTTTCTTTCTCGAATCTCTGGGCAAGGTCTGCCTCTTCTCTAGCCTTCTTGGCGTCGCCTCTCCTCAGCGCTAGCTCTCCAGCCAGATAATGTCCAAGGACATTCCCGGCGCCCGTATTCCGCATCAGGATGTTCTTGATTTCCTCCTCTGCCTTTTCCAGATTGTTCATGAGCAAATAAGTCTGGACAAGCTTCGGCCGATAATAAGAATCCACCATGTTGAAATGGGATTCAGAGATATCCCTTTCGGGAACTAAGCTCTTCAAGCATTCTTGATAATGACCGACCGCCTCCTCATAATAGCCGAGCTCCTGTTTGACATCGCCCAGATGAAGCAGTGAGGCCGTGAATTCAGGCTTGATCTTCAGGGCTTTCTGGTAGCAATCCCAGGCTTCCTTGTATCTGCCGGCTTGCTTGTAGGCGTCGCCCAGGCTGTCCAGAGGATTCGCACCCTGCGGCATGAGCTGGGCATATTTCTGGAGCCATTTGATCGCATCCTCGAACCTCCCCGCTCGAATGCAGGCATATCCCACATCGTTGTAGGCGCCGAAAATCTCAGGATTGCAGGCGATGGCTTTTTCATAGGCCTCTATGGATTTGTCGTGCATTTTATTCTGAAAATAGGCGACCCCCAGCTCGTTGTAAATCGTGCCGTCATCCGGATATAGGGAGATGAGTTTTTCGAGGAGCTCGATTTCCTTTTCCAAATCGTTCTTGACCTGGGCTTCTATGGCAAGAGCGAATAGCCTTTCCCCTTCAGAGACTTTGCCAAAATGGGCTTTGGTCTCTTCCATCATCTTCAGCGCATCAGGAACATCGAGAAATCTTGCATACCAGGTGCGGGCCATCACGAATTCAGGATCAGTATCAACAGCCAGCTTGATATTCTTCAGCGCCTCCGCCTCGTAGCTGCCGTAAACGGCGAGCATAGCCTTGTGGTAATAGCCGAGCGCCTTCTCGGATTTTGTGCTGATAGGGATCGCCTTTTTCTCCTGAATCGGTTGATTGAAGATTCCCCATAGAAAAGAGGCAAACAAGAAAATCAGGCAATAAAATAAAAAACTTCTTTTATGCATTTCGAATCCCTCCATCTTGAATATTTTTTAATTTTTTCCCTCCACTCCAAAAAGTATCGTCTCAAGGGAATGCAACTTTTATGCCAGGCAGTGCGAGCTGATACAAACGCAATAAATATCTTTTGGTTGTTATTGCGAGCGACTGGAGGGAACGCGGCAGTTTCAACCTATTAATTAGATGAGATTGCGCAGCCTGTTCCGAGCAAAGCGAGGAATCTCCTGCGTTCCTCGCAATAACGTTTAATTTAATGGATTTGTATTAGTATGCCGCATGAGCTCAACTCATGAATATGGAATTATTGCTGCGGCTTTAGCCGTCGGTTTCTTCGAGATAATTTATAGGAAGGATTTAGGCAGTTTTAACCTGATTTAAAGACTGGCTGTTAAAAAATTTTACTTAATGAAGCGAAGGAATGTAAATTCTTATTCCTTAGCCTGTCCTCTTGCTTCCTGGTTGATTTGGTCGGGATTAGCGCTTTTAGAGAATTTTGACTCTTCTTTTTCTGAAACCTTGAGGAATAAAATCATCTTTTTCTTTTTCGGCGATTTTTTTCATGGCCAATTCTATCAGGATTTCCCGCTCTTTTTTGTGCCTTGGAATCTGCTTTTGATATCTCCGGAAACCAAGTTCGTCCCTCAGAAGGAGAAACGCTAAGGGAGAAATATCCTGGAATTTTCTTTTTCTTAACTTCACTTTTTAGCCTTTATTTTAAATGATAGAAGTTCTTCTAACGTATCGTTTTCTGGCAGAGAGGCTTTTTTCTTCAAATAATTCCAATCGAGCTCTTTAGAATATTTTTTGATGAGCAGTTCAGTCATTTCACAATCGGTTCGTGATTTCCAGTGCTTGCAGGCATTTAACCTATCGATGATGAGGTCTTCAATTCCTATGATCCTGCAGGATAGACCCTTCCCGAGGTCGACAACTTCAACGGGAGCATCCTCCCCGGCTAAAATACCTACGGGCACTTCAACAGCCAAATTAAAATTTTCATTAATCCAATATCGGCCTCTCTTTGAAAATCCAATCTCTGTCAACACATTATCGATTGCCTCTCTATCTGCATAAGCTAAATCGATATCCGCTGTGTGGTAGACTTCTCTCGTGTAATAGGAGAGGGCACAGCCTCCAATAACAATCGGAGCGTCTTTGCCTCTTTCTTCGAGAAGCTCTGTAATCAGGCCAACCATCAGCAGTTGTCTTCTCAAAGGAGATTCTGTCTTTTTGATCCGCTCAAGGATTTTTTTCTTTTCCATTCATCAAATGATAACAATTCTCTATAGATAGGACAAGACCTTGATGGTCTTCCGATTAAGAAAGCCGCCGCCGTATGAAAACGGTTCAGGAATGAGCTGAATTATGCCCGCAAGGCCAGCCGCAGGAACGTCTGCCGGATGTATGATCTCGGCAAAAAGGAAAGCGCCTACCTGCGCGGCAGGACATACTCGCCGGAAGGATCGCGCTGCTTTAGAGCCTTGACCTTGCCGTTTTCCATGACGAATTCGAATACCAAGTCCGAGAATTCCTTCAAGCGGAACTGAAGGCCCTTGATGGGGATCAGCTTTTGCTCAGGTTGTCCGGTGAAAACCAGGTAAAGGCCGTCTTCCTTCAGGACTACCTGGAACTTGACGGCAGTCGGGGTCTCATATGTCCCGGCCAGCTGCTGGAGGAGTTTCGGGTCAAGGGTCGGGGGCTTCCGGGTAAAGACGACTTCGGCTTCATCCAGGGACATCAGGGCTTTGTCTATGTCGCCCTGGGGATTTGTGCTGAAATTGACGGACCATTTGCCGTAGAGCTCATCATCAGGCGTGTCGAAACGGTCATAGTGGAAAT
>CAZJXZ010000007.1:0-28998 GCA_964549955.1 uncultured Eubacteriales bacterium | reverse complement strand
ATCCAAAGTCCGCTGCCTTACCGCTTGGCTACACCCCAGCCTCCAAGCTTATCCAATATTGCTTCCGGGAAAGAGTCTCAACAAGAACAGCCGGAAAGCTCTCTTTTATTTCCTTCAAAGCCTTTTCTGCCTTTTCCCTCTCAGCAAAGAGCCCGAAGACGGCTGAGCCGGTCCCGGTGACCAGCACCAACTCTGAACCCTTGCCCTGGAAAAGGCTCTTAATGGATTTGAGTTGGGGAAAAGAGCAAAAGACTGTCTCTTCTAATCTATTTTCTAATAAACCAAGCTCTCTTTTTTCTAAAAACTGCATAATTTTACTTTCTTTGTCGTCTGAAGTCAAGGACGAAGGGAAGCTAGAGTAGATAGAGGCGGTCGAAATCGCAAAAGAGGGCAAGGCCAAGACGCACCAGAAGTGGGGGAGGTCGGCAAGCGGGACAATATCATCTCCCCTTCCTGTTCCCAGGCATAGCCCGCCTTCAAGAAAATAGGGAACATCCGCGCCGAGTTTTTTCCCCAGAGCTATTAATGCCTTTTTCTCGAGATGAAGGTCCCAGATTTTATTCAAGGCATAGAGCGTCATGGCAGCATTGCTGCTCCCTCCTCCTAATCCCTTGCCAGGAGGAATATTCTTTTTCGCTTGGATTTCTATCCCTTTCAAGATGTCGAACTCTTCTTTGAGGAGGAGGGCAGCCTTGTAGATCAGGTTGTCCTCAGCCCAAGAGAGGGTGCTTTCGTTTCCTTGGAGAAGAATCTTGTCGCCTTTGGCCGGTTTGAATTCCAGAATATCATAGAGACTTATGGTTTGGAAGAGAGTCTTTATCTCGTGGTAATTATCCTCTCTCTTTCGGAGCACCTCCAATCCAAGGTTTATCTTTGCAAATGAATTAATTCTCATTGCCCAAAATTTTTTCTATCTCTTCCCAGCTCTTTCGTTCAAAACCTTTCAAGAAAGATAGGGAAAAGCTTTCTTTTTTCAGCGGCTGGTTAAAGCTGAGCCTGAGAACTTTAAGGCTTCCCCTGCTCAGAGGATTCTCGAATCCGATCAGGCGAGCAAACGGAGTTTTCGAAAAAAACTCCTTAATCTCGAAACGAAATTCTCCTCTCTGGCCGGCAACGATTCGCTTAGCTTCATCTTCTTTAAAACTCCAGCCTCCCCTGTTTTTCTCTCTTCCTGCCCCCCTCTCTTCACCCCATTCTCCGCGCAAAAGACTTATCACCTCACTCAGGGTTAGCCTGAACCCGATGAATTTATCGATAATCTCCTCTTCTTCTCCTTGCCAATAAACCTTTTTTGAAGGGAGCACAAAGACCGCCTTCTGCTCATCAACAATAATCTCGCAGACGGCTCTGCCCAATAGGTCGGTGCCTGAAATCCTTGCCTGATGAGGGAGAAAGAAGAGAAAGGAAAACTTAGACCTGACTGATCCCCTGTCTCCAACCATCCTTATCGAGGCATGTCCTTCGATGCTTTGAATCTGAGAAGGAGGGGAGAGCAAAATTCTGGATGGCTGGCAACGGCTGAGATAAAAGAGAGAGAATAAAAAAAGGATGAAATAAAAAAAGTTCTGAATGCGCCTCAAGGCTCCCTTCCTTTGGATTAATCGCAGTTTTCAGAATGTTGAAAAGATCGGCATCAACTGAGCGCTTCTGTCTGAAATGACTTTGACCTTATGAGCCTATCAATCTTTTTTCTTCTCTTCCCTCTCTTCTCTTTCCTTTGGCTTTCGCTTGCCCTGGTCATCAACAAGAGAAAATCCGTAATCCTCGATTTTGAGCGCCTTCTTCTTCGCCTCCGCCCCTTTTTCCGCCCTCTCCAGCCTCGGCTTCCTCAACGCCATCTTCTCCTTCTCGCCCAAAAGAGAGAATCCATAATCTTCAGTCTTTATTCTCTTTTTTTTCCCGCGAAAAAGAGGGTACAAAGGGGAGCGAATCCTTCTTCCAAAACAAGACAGATTAGGATTGAGGATTAAAATAATGAAGAATAAGGCGAAGATGGCCAAAATAACGTATATTCTCCAATTCATCTGCTGCCTCGAAGAGTGAAGGATTTTTCCTTCAAAACTTACCTGAATAAATACTGGCAGGCTAATTATATGCACCAGTCTTGGATTAGTCAACAAAGGGCTGGCTCAGGCCAGGTGCTTTGAAAACACGCCGCTTTTGTCCCAGCGATTACTCGGAGGGAGAACAGCTTCGCTTTCCCCCTTCCGACGGTCGCCCCGATTCCATCGGGGCTCCCTGCCTCCCCTTCTCGGGCTTGCGCCCTGCGACCGAGGGGACACACCCCCTCGGCTCCCCCAACTGATTTGTGGCAAGCCACAAATCAGCAAAAGCGGCTCGGTTTCAGGCTTCGCTCTCCTCGAGCTATTGGAGGGATTGCTTCGTCGCTTCGCTCCTCGCAATACCCGCTCAGCCTTCAAACGGTTTTCAAGCTACTTAGCCTCCGCTAAATGATGAATTTTATAAAAATTTTTTTAGTGAAAGAGTTAATGGGAAGGGTTTAAATGGCGCGAATCTCTAAGGACGCTCTTCCTCGGAATCCTTCTGGAAGTTGGGAATCTTGCGCTTTATTCCCTCTCCGCCTAAATAAAAGCCAATCAAGAAGGCCGATGAGGCAGCGATGAGAAAGAGCAGCACTTTCAGAAAGTCTTTCATCTTGATTTAAATATATCCAAACCGAAAAAAAAGTCAATAAGGTGTCATTCGCGTATCTGCCCCATCTCATCAAGCAAAACATAGTTTATCACGGAATCCGGGATGCCACCGCGCAGTCTAAGAATTTGATTTTTATCTCTTTTCCTTGTATATTTTTTCTTGATTTATCTCTATCTTTAAACAGGCGCGTAAATGAAAAAAAAGATAGTGGTCATTCTATTTTCTTTATGCTTTCTAGTCTCTTTTTCCTGGCCTCAGGGAACGAGAAAACCGATTGCCTCTGGAACATACTACACCAGCAATCCAGAGCTTCTCTCCAGCCAGATTGACTCTTTTCTCCAGCATGCCAAAAAAACTCTTGCCTCTTCTGAAAAGCTCATCGCTCTCATCGCCCCTCATGCTGGATATCCTTATTCAGGGCAGGTCGCCGCTTCAGCTTATCGCCTGGTCCAGGGAAAGGATTATGAAACCGTGGTCATCATCGGACCCGCCCACCAGTACGGGTTTAAAGGTTGTTCAATCTATCTCCGCGGCGGTTTCGAAACACCCTTAGGAATAGCCGCAGTCGATGAGACTCTGGCCTCAGAGATTTCCAGGGCTTCTGGCTACGGATATATCCCTGAAGCTCACGCCGAGGAGCACTCGCTGGAAGTCCAGATTCCTTTTATCCAGAAGACTCTCCCCAAAGCGAAAATCGTGCCGATTGTCATGGGCTACCAAACTAGGACAACCATCATCACTCTCGCTAATTCCCTGTCTAAAGTCCTCCCCGGAAAAAAAGTCCTGGTCGTTGCTTCAACAGATATGTCTCATTTTCTTCCAAAAAAAGATGCCAACGACATCGATGCCAACACCGCTTCTCTGATTAAGTCCTTCAACACCGACCTCCTGCTGACAAAGGTCCAACAAGAGGAAAACATCATGTGCGGCGGAGGCCCTGTCATTTCAACTCTGCTCTATGCCCAAAAAAGGGAAAACGCAAAAGTCGATGTCTTGGACTATGCGGATACCTCCCAATCCCAATACGAAAAGCCTGAGTCGTGGGTTGTCGGCTATTTGTCAGCTGCCATCATAGCCGAAAATCCTTCCGGGCAATTTGCGCTCACGACTGAAGAAAAGGGAGAGCTGCTGAAGCTGGCCCGCCAAGCGATCAACGAGTTCATCAAGCAGAATAAAGTTGTCGAATACAAAACCCAAGACTTGAATCTTTTAAGCCCAAAGGCCGCCTTCGTCACCCTCAATAAAAATGGTCAGTTGAGAGGCTGCATAGGCTACATCGAGCCTGTCTACCCTCTTTACCAGACAGTCATCCAGGCTGCGATTCTTGCCGCTTGCCGAGACCAAAGGTTTCCGCCTGTTTCGGCCGAAGAGCTTGACGACTTGGAGATAGAAATTTCTGTTCTCACTCCTTTAAAGAAGATTGATTCTCCAAAGCTTGTCGAGGTCGGCAAGCACGGTCTTGTCATCTCACAAGGAGATAAAAGAGGGCTCCTTTTACCTCAGGTCGCCGTGGAAAATCACTGGTCGAGGGAAACATTCCTCAAGGAGGCTTGTTTGAAGGCCGGCCTTCCCCTGGACGCTTGGAAATCTGGAGCCGATATTTATATCTTTGAGGCCATTGTCTTCCATTAGCATGAATTTCCATCGCCTCAAGATGTTTTTGCGGGTTAAAAATGCCGATTTATGAATATAAATGCTTAAAATGCGGAAAGGTCATTGAAATCCTGCAGAGAAGCAGCGAGCCGCCTCTCGAAAAATGTCCAAGCTGCGGCGGCTCTCTAAAAAAGGTTCTTTCTGCGCCTTCCCTCCAGTTCAAAGGCCGCGGCTGGTATATCACGGATTATGCCCCTAAGAATGAAGCACAAAAGGAAGGCAAGCCGGAAGAAAAACAGAAAGACGAAAAAACAGATTCTGTAAAGAAACAATCAGGGTCTTTTTGACAAGAATTTGATTCAGGAATAAAATTGGTTCGATGAAAATACTCGTCCGAGCTCCCAACTGGATCGGCGACTCTATCCTTGCTCTTCCAGCCGCCGAGTGCTTGAGCAAGAACTTCCCTCAAGCCAAGATATGGGTAGCTGCCAAAGAATGGGTGAAAGACCTCTTTTCCCCGAATGACTTTATTGATGGGGTCCTCCCTCTTCCTGAATCAGATGACATTAAAAGCCTGAGGACTTCGGCCCAAAGAATTAAAGACTTAGGATTCGAAGTCGGAGTTCTTCTGACCAACTCTTTCTCCTCCGCCCTGCTCTTCTATCTTGCCAAGATTCCACAAAGATGGGGATACGCCAGGGACGGACGGGGCATTCTCCTCACCAAGGGTGCGGCAGTGAAGGAGCAGGAAGCAAGCCCTCACCAGCTCAATTACTATCTGAACCTAATCTCGGAATTGGGCCTTAAGATTTATCCACCAAAACTATCCCTTGCTTTGACTCCTGAAGAAAAGAAGGCGGCTAAGGAATTGCTCCTTTCCCATAATATTGACCTGAAATGTCCCTTGGCCATTCTAAGCCCCGGTGCCTCTTATGGCCCTTCGAAACGGTGGCCTGAGTTCAAGTTTGCCGAGCTTGCTGGCTTGCTGTCGGAAAGGAAAAAAGCAGAAATCCTCATCATCGGCTCTGAAAATGAGGTTGAATTGGCAGAATCCGTTGCCTCTTCCATGAGGAAACCGCCTTTAAACCTTTGTGGCAGGACAAGCCTCCGGCTCCTTGCTAGCCTGATAAGCCACGCAGACCTATTTATCTCCAACGACTCGGGCCCGATGCACATGGCCAATGCCCTGAACGTACCAGTCATCGCCATTTTCGGCCCAACCGACCCGACCATCACCGGTCCTTTTCAAGAGCCGGCGGCCGTCATCAAGAAAAAGGTCCCCTGCTGGCCTTGTGCTTACAGAGAATGCCCGTTTGACCATAGATGCATGATGAACATTGATACCGAAGAGGTTTATCAGGCCTGTCAGAAATTTTTGGAATGAAAAAAAGAGCAGTTTTTCTCGATAGAGACGGAACAATCAACAAAGACGTTGGCTATCCTGACTCATTCCGCTTGATAGAAATTTATCCTTTTAGCTTCGAGGCTGTCAGAAAAATAAACAAAGCCGGCCTTTTAGCGGTAATTGTCACTAATCAATCGGGCGTAGGGCGAGGGCTTATTGTCGAGAAAAACCTCCACGATATTCACCTTAAATTCAAAGCCGCATTTGCTAAACATAACGCCCATTTTGACGGCCTTTACTACTGTCCCCATTACATCTCCTCTTCTACTCCTCGTTACCAAAAAAACTGTCAATGCCGCAAGCCAAATCCGGGGATGGCGCTTCAGGCTGCAGAAGATTTGGAGATCAACATCAAAAAATCTTATATGATCGGGGATAAAGTCGAAGACATCCTCTTCGGGCTGAATATTCAGGCCAAACCCATCCTCGTCCTTACCGGTTTTGGCAAGAAATCTCTGCTCAAGCTCAAGGAAAAGAGAATTGCCCCTGCTCATGTTGCTTCAAACCTCCTTGAGGCCGTGAACTGGATTCTAAAAAAAGAGAAGAAGACATCCTCTGGCCTAAACTGACCGCACATCTTGGAGAACCAAGGCTTCAGCCATGATTAGGTTTGACGATATCTTGGAAAAGCTTTCCTCTTCTTACGCTGAGAAGGACATTCTTCTCCTTAAAAAAGCCTATGTCTTTGCAGCTCAGGCTCATAAAGGCCAGACCAGACGCTCTGGCGAGCCCTACTTGAGCCACTCCTTGGAAGTCGCCAAGATGCTGGCCGACATGAAAATGGATAAGATTACTTTGGTTGCTGGCCTGCTCCATGACGTCTTGGAAGACACCGATGTCACTTCTGTCGACCTCCTCCAAGCCTTTGGCAAAGAAATAACGCACCTGGTTGAGGGAGTAACGAAAATCAGTCGTGTCCAAGAATCCTCCCCAGAAACAAGGCAGGCAGAAAGCATCCGGAAAGTCATCCTGGCCATGACCGACGACTTAAGGGTTATTTTCATCAAGCTGGCCGATAGAATTCACAACCTCAAAACCCTAAAATTCTTGCCAGAGGATAAGCAAAAAAAGATTGCCAACGAAACCCTGGAAGTTTATGCCCCGATTGCTAACCGTCTCGGCATGGGAAGGATAAAAGCCGAGCTGGAAGACCTTTCCTTCCGCTACGTCGACCCGGACGATTATTTCAAAGTCGCCTCGCTGGTTGAGCCTCAAAGGACAAGAGCAGAAAAAGAGCTCAAGAAAACAAAGAGAATCTTGGAAATGCTGATGAAAGAAAGCAATATTCCGGCAGAAATTACATACCGAATTAAAAGGCATTACAGCATTTTTGACAAAATGATAAAGCAGAACACATCCTTCGACCAAGTCTTCGACTTCATGGCCCTGAGGCTTATTGTCGATTCTGCTCAGAATTGTTACTCTGCCCTTGGCATCATCCACAAGAACTGGTCTCATATTCCCCATCGATTCCGGGATTTCATCGCCATACCCAAGCCGAATCTCTATCAATCTCTCCATACAACCATCATCACTGGAAGCAAGCAAACCATCGAAATTCAAATCCGAACCCAGGATATGCATAACCTGGCTGAAAACGGAATTGCCGCGCATTGGAAATACAAAGAAGCCTCTCCCGGGGTCATGAGAGAGGACCAGAGACTGCGCTGGTTAAGAGAAATTGTCGATTTTTACAAGGAGCAAAAGAGCCCGAAAGAATTCTTGAAAAGCTTGAAGACAAACCTCATTCCAGAGGACGTTTATGTCTTCACCCCAAAAGGCAAGGCCGTAGCTCTTCCCCTCGGCGCTTCTGCCCTAGATTTTGCCTTTAAAATTCACACTGAAATTGGACTGCACGCTTCAGCGGCAAAAATCAATAACAAGCTTGCCGCATTGAAGACAATCCTGAAAACTGGAGATATTGTGGAGATTATAACCTCATCTGAAAAAACACCGACTCGTGACTGGATGAATATTGCCTTCACCTCGACGGCCCGGCATCAGATCAAACATTGGCTGAACTTGCAAGACAAGATAAAAACCAAAACGCTCGGAAGAAAACTTTGGGAGAGAGAAATCAAAAAATACAAGATTTCTTCTGCTTTACTAAAGGAATCAAATCTTATTAGAGCTCTCTCCTCAACGACAAGCTTCCGCATCGAAAACATGGAAGACCTTTACTCTCTCATCGGCCTCGGCAAAATCATCGTTGAGAAGAAATTCTTGGAGAGGCTCTTCCCTTCTGAAAAAATTATAGAGAAAAAAGAACCTTTCCTAAAAAAGGTTGTCAAAAGAGTCGCTAAAAAGCCCAAACCGACCTTCGAGATCAAGGGAATCAAGCTGGCGAAATGCTGTTCTCCGATTAAAGGTGAAGCGATCACAGGCTACATCACTTCTGGCAGGGGAATAACAGTCCACTCTCTGCGCTGCCCTTTGGTCACAAAAGAAATCTTGGACGACAAGCGGAAGATTGAGGTTTCTTGGGAGGATGCGCCAGAGCAAATTTATAAAGGAAGGCTCTTGATCACAAGCGAAAATTCTCCAGGGCTTTTAGCCAAGCTCGCTTCTATCATAGCCGACCTGGGAGGAGGCATCACCAAGGCTGAAGTCCAGACCTTTGCCGATAATAAGGCTCAATTCAAAATTTCGTTTATCATCCCAGATATAGAACACTTTGAGACGATAGTCCGGAAAATTTCCATAATAAAAGAGATTGTTTCTGTTAAAAGAGTCTGAAGATGATCAGATGGCCTTCGTTACCCTTCCCGAACGAAGACATCTTGTGCAGACCCACATTCTTTTGGCGCCTCCTTTTGTCTGAATCTTCACTTTCTGGAGGTTCGGCTTCCATTTCTTCTTGGAAGCCTTATGGGAATGGCTGAGGCTCAGTCCAAAAGAGGGGCCTTTTCCGCAAATTGCACAGAGTCGAGGCATTTTCTTAACTTTCTAAGGAAGCCTTATATAACATATTTTGGAAAAAATTCCAACATCTGGTAAGAATCTTTTCTGCATGGCGAAAAGCTGCGTGCTTTCTCACCACTCTGCCTGAGCCTCAGAGCTTCCGTCTCTGTTTGAAGGCCTGCACCGTGTTCCTCATCAGCATGGCCACGGTTAAAGGCCCGACCCCTCCTGGAACTGGAGTCAAATACTCCGCCTTACTGAAAACCCGCGGGTCGACGTCGCCGATTAGAGTATAGCCTTTCTCTTGAAGGTCTTTTTCTCTCCTCTCATCCTTGCCAAAAAGCTCTTCCAACTTGGAAGCGTCAGAGAGTTGATTCATGCCCACATCCACGACAACTGCACCAGGCTTTACAAATTCCGACGTTACTAAGGCCCCTCGACCGATTGCCGCCACAAGGATATCTGCTTCTGAGGTGACTTTGGACAGGTCTTTTGTCTTAGTATGGCAGATGGTCACGGTCCCATTTTCATTGGTCATCATCGCTGCCAGAGGTTTGCCGACGATAAGGCTTCTGCCCACGATGACCACCCTTTTCCCTTCAATCGAGATGTCTTTTGACTTCAAGAGCTCCATTATCCCCAAGGGGGTACAGGGCCTTAATCCTTTTTGATTCATCAGCAGGTTGCCCAGGTTAAAAGGATGAAAGCCATCGACGTCTTTTTCCGGCGGGATGGCTGTTATCATCTCCTGGGCACTGAAGCCTGGAGGAAGAGGAAGCTGGACAAGGATCCCGTCGACATCTTCCCTGCGACCCAAGCTCTCGATTTCAGCCTTCAAGGAAGAGGCCTCTATATCTTCAGGAAAGGTGAGAATCTCTGAGCGGAGGCCAAGCTCTTCGCAAGTCCTCTTCTTTGTTCGCAAATAAATCTTTGAAGCCCTGTGCTCTCCGACCAGGATTCCAACCAGAAAGGGAGTCAGCTTCTTTTCCCTTAAATAGTAAGAAGCCTCTTCTTTCACCTCTCCCTTTATTTTGTTTGCCAGCGTTGCTCCTTCAAGCCAGCTGCCCATTTTTTCCTCCTCTCGGTAATAGCTAACAATTATACAGGTGTCCCATTTTTATGACAACAAAATCATTTTTTAGAGCACTTTTGCCGCGCAAAAACAGTATTTCTCATAATCTTGGTGTTCTGGACGCCTTCATTTCTTTATATCCCCGAAGCGAAGGCGCGCTGTTCAAAAGCCGCGTGAAAGGCTGCCCCTCTTTTTTGGTATGAAATTTGCATAATATTGGAAGCATCCATAAATCCGTGGTATGAAGTGGATCAGGCTGGGTGTTGAGAAGACCGTATGGAAGGCTGAGCGGGCATGGTTCCTCGACCGAAGGGAGAGGAGAGCGAAGCCTGGAATCGAGCCGCTTTTGACTCGCTGGGGCAAAAGCGGCGTGTCTTCGAGACACCCAGCCTGATCCATAACGAGGTTTTTCACCACAGAAAAAAAGATGCTTTGCATAATATTTGTTCTATTGACGAATCGCAGAAAAAGAAGTAATTTTTAAATATTGAAATATGTTGAAGTCAAAAAATTTCGTTATCGGGCTCTTTGTCCTCATCTTTTCTTTTCTTATGACTTATTGCAGCCGGCCAGCCTGGAATGAGCAAATCAACTTCGGCATCTTTGCCGCTCAAAAAGACCTGTGGGAAGAGGCCTTTCTTCGCTGGCAAAAAGCGGTCCTTTCCAATCCCGATTCAGCCGCCGCCCATAACAATCTAGCCGTAGCTTATGAAAGAAAAGGACTGTGGGAAGAAGCTAAAAAGGAATACGAGATCGCCTTAAAGCTGAGCCCAAAAAATTCATACATCAAGGCCAATTACGAGAATTTCAAGAAAATTTACGAGGGCGCTGATAAGGAGACGGCTGATAAAGAGAAAACCGATAAAAAGAAGAAAAATGAAAAAAATTAGGGTCGCCATCGCTCTTGTTTCTCTCTTCTTCTGTTCCTGTGCTTCTGATTCCTACTACAAATTAAGGATCGACCTCCCGGCAAAAACGAATCTCGATCTAAACCAATTCAATGAAATTGTTATCACCAATTTTTTAATCAAGAAGGAAGCAAAAGGCATCAACCTCAGCAAAGAACTCGTCGATTACTTCTCCTTTGAGTTCAGCCAGAAATTCAAGGGCAAGGTTTCAAGCGAAGAGATTTCTCTTAAAGATGAGGACCTCTTTAAGAACGAGGATTTCTGGAAAAATCTATACCCGCAGCGCAAGAGCTCAATTCTCCTTACAGGAAGCGCTCAATACTCAGAGGAAATTCGAAAGGCTATCTTGGAAAAGAAAATAGATCGCTTCGAAACTCCCTTCCCTCCTGAAAAAGCCCTGTCCGAGCGGAGGTTTTACATCCTTAACCTTGACCTTTACCTTATCAACGCTGAGTCTGGGAAAATACTGTATAAAAGAACCTTCAATGAATCAAAAGGCTACGTAAATCCAAAAGAAACAGCTTATTTCGCCTTCTTCGACCTCATTTTGGCAGTCAAGGGAAAGCTTTTTTCAAATATTCTGGGCGAGAGAAAAGTCCAGGAAAGATACCTCATCTCAAAATAAAAGGAGACTCGCCGTGAAAAATTATAAAAAACATATCTTTTTTGCCCTGTTCTTCATCCTCTGCGTCCCTTTGATTTATAGCCAGGTTATCTATACCGTCTACTACGGCAAGAATAAAGTCAACTACGAAAAATTTAACTGGAGCCGTTACAAGACCGAGCACTTCGACATCTATTATTATCTCAATGACCTTCAAGTCTTGAAAACCATTGCCGAGATGGCGGAAAGCGCCTACCAAAAAATAAGCCTTGACCTCAAGCATCCTCTTTCTGCCCCTGTCCCCCTCATCTATTATAAGACCTTCACCGATTTTGAGCAGACAAACATCTTCCAGGTCAGGGAAGGCGTGCTCGGGGCATCCGAACCGATCCTCCACAGAGTGGCTATTCACGGTGATATGGCCCTCGACCAGATTCAGGACCTCATCGAACACGAGCTTTCTCATGTTTTTGAGTTCGACCTGATCTGGGGGAAGCCGGGAAACGCTGTCTATGCCGTAAGTTCACCGCCCGACTGGATAATGGAGGGGTTTGCCGAATATTGCACGGCCGACTGGAGCTACTGGTCTTCCCTGATCGTCAGGGACGCTGCCCTCAACGACCGAATCCCGGAGCTCACAGAGAGCGGCTCTCTCTCCTCACGCTATCTGACGCCCCGGCCAATCGACTATGATTTCGGCCACGCCATGTTTGATTTTATCGAGGCCAATCTTGGAAAAAACGCAATCTCAGAGTTCTGGCGCTCGCTGAAGGGTTCCCCGATCATGGGAAGAAGGGACCCGATCAAGAAGTCTTTGAACATGAGTTACAAACAGTTTAATCAGGAATTTAAAAAATACATCCGCAATAAGTTTAAGGACTATCTCTTAAGAGAAAATCCAGAAGACTACAGCATAACCATTGGGCCCGAGTTCCCTCTCAATCCGTATTATTTCTCCATCGCGCACGCTGTTTCTCCCTCTGGCGAAATCGTTGCTGTCATGACTCAAAATTTTAAAGATTGGGACATCGACATCCTTCTCTTCTCGACAAAAGATGGCTCTATGATTAAAAACATCACCCCAGGCTCCACTCTCAAGTACGAATATCTCAAATACGAAATCGACCCCTCCAGGGGGAAAAACATTGCCTGGTCATCTGATGGAAGCTCGATAGCCTTTTTTGCAAGAACCGGGCAAAAATACTCCCTTTTTATCATCGACCCTTTATCTGAGGATGTCTTAAAACAAGTCAACATTCCTTATGACCAGCCCTCCTGCCCTTGCTTCTATCCAGATGGAGGAGCTCTCCTTTTTACCGCCTTCAATAAAGGAATTCACGACATCTACAGAATGAACTTTTCGACTGAAAAGATCGACAACTTGACTGAAACCGACCTCTTCGAGAAAGCGCCGGCCATTTCCCCTGATGGAAAGACCGTAGCCTACACTATCCGCGTTGACACCTATGACAAGCTCTTTCTTTCTCCGCTGGATAACTTGAAGAAGAAGACGCAGTTGACTTTTGGGGAGGGGAATACCATCACTCCTCATTTTTCTCCTGACTCTAAAGTCTTATATTTTTCCGGAGACATGAGGGATGCCTTTAACCTCTACTCTTTGAACCTTGAAAGCGGGGAGCTCAAGCGCTACACAGATGTCAGGACGGGAAATTTCTTCCCTGTTCCTGTTGCCAATGACCCTAAAAAAATAATCTTTGCTTCGTTCAACAAAGGTGCGCTCCAGGTATTTAAAAGCGAGCTTGAGGGCCAAACAGAAAAGACTATAACCTTTGTTGAAGACCCTTCAGATGAGGAATTCAAAAAGTTTGAACCTGTCCTGCAGCTCGAAATAAATAAAGATAAAATCGAGCGAAACAAGGGCATTGGAAAGCTCTATCTTACCGCAAGGCCTCCGATCGACACCCTCGTCGCCTCGGACGGCTCTGTCTATGGAGGCTCTGCCATAAGCTTCTCTGATATCTTGGGAGACCATCAGCTTATGGCTGTTGCCTATCAAGTCCGCAGCTATCGTTCCTATTACTTTGCTTATCTCAACCAGAGAAGAAGGCTCCAGTACATGACCAGCGCTTTCAGCTACACTCAATTTTATTATTATCCTTATTATTATTATGAGCCTTATTACTTCAATTATTTAAATTACAGCGATGCCTTAATAACCCGGAACATCCTGGGCATAAGCCTTGCTTCTTACTATCCATTCAGTCTCTATTACCGCCTTGAAGCCTCTCTCGGATTTTTCCGCGTCTACGAAGATTACCCAGCCAGTTTCATCGCCCCTGGAAGAGCTGCTTATTTCTGGGACGGGAATCTCCTTCAGGCTTCTGTTTCCCTTGTTGGAGAAACGACACAATTCAAGTCATATGGCCCTACAAAAGGAAATACTTTTTCCCTGACTCTTTCACAATGCCTTCCTGTTTCAAGCAGCTTTTTCCAGAATGCGAACCTTGAAGCAGACCTCCGTCAATACCTCTACCTTGGCTCGGACACGCTTTTTGCCTTCCGTTTTTATGGCTTTGCCAGTCGGGGTAAAAATCCGTTTATCTTCTATCTGGGAGGAAACAACCAAGTCCGCTCTGTGGATTATTATAGCATCACCGGCAGCGAGGGCTGGCTTGCCAACCTCGAATTCAGGCTCCCCCTGGTTAACATCGCCTCGACGCTCATCGGTCCCATCGGCCCTATCCGTGGCGCTCTGTTCTTTGACATTGTCCGGGCAAAATTCAAGGGCTACCAGGCCAAATTTGCAATATACGAGGGACAAGACCTGTTCGGAAATATCAAGGCTCACCTGGCTGATGCTATCGGTTCTTACGGGTACGGCATCGAGTTCTTCCTCTTCGGCTTCCCTTTTCACCTTGAATTTGCGAAAAGGCTCGAATGGCGAGACCTTTCCCGTCCTTTTCGTCCTTTTAGCATTAAAAGCTATGGAGACTTTAGGTTAAGGTTCTGGATTGGGTACGATTTTTAAAAATTTAAAACAAACCGCTTGAAATCCACAAACAAGAGTGCTACCATACCTGCGCTCAATCGTTCCTTGATTCGCATTAAAAAGGATTTTTCCACAATTGTGGAAAAACCTGTGGAAATATAGGACACTCGAATGGAAGCGGATGGTCGGCCTAATCCTTGGCAAAAAATTATGAAGGCTGTTCAGAAAGAAATGGATAAGAACAGCTATGAAACCTGGTTTGAGCCAACGGCTTTCATCGGTCACGTGGCCGATTCTCTCTATATAAAAGTTCCAAATTCTTATTTTAAAGATTGGCTTTCCTTTCATTACCTTAGCCTGATCAACCGCCACTCCCAGGAAATCTTTGGAAAGGTCTTCGATATAAAGTTTATTTTTGACGAAAACGCATCGTCCTTTAAGAGGGTCTCACCTCAGGAGAGAAGAACCAAGGATGGAATGCTACTCAATCCAAACTTGAATCCCATCTATACCTTTGAGAATTTCGTTGTCGGCTCTTGCAACCAATTTGCCCATGCTGCCTCAACGGCTGTTGCCAAGAATCCGGCTAAGTCCTACAATCCTCTTTATATCTATGGCGGAGCCGGCTTAGGGAAAACTCATCTGATGAACGCCATCGGCCATTCTACCCTTCACAACCATCGCCGCCTAAAAATTCTCTATATCACAACCGAAAAGTTTATGAATGACCTAATCAACCATCTTCAGTACGGTAAAATCCTCGACTTTCGCCAAAAATACAGGAGTGTTGATGTCCTCTTGATGGATGATATCCATTATTTATCCGGAAGAGAAAGAACTAAGGAGGAATTCTTCCATACCTTCAACCATCTTTACGATAACCAAAAACAGATTGTCATCTCCAGCGACTGCCCTCCTAAAGAGATCCCTAACCTTGAAGAGAGGTTCCGCTCTCGATTTGAGTGGGGGTTGATCGCCGATTTAAAATCCCCAGACATTGAAACAAGAATAGCCATTCTCAAGAAAAAATCAGAGTTGGAGGGTATTTCTCTTTCAGAAAGCGTCGCTCTTTATATTGCCGATAAGGTTGAGTCAAATATAAGAGTCCTCGAAGGATATCTTCGCCGGGTTATCGCTTATGCTTCTTTGAAAGGCGAAAAAATTGAATTAGACCTCGCCAAGGAAGCTCTAAAGAGCCTTTTGGACTCATCAACGACCCAGGTTACTGTCGAAAAAATCCAGAAGATTGTCTGCCAGAGGCTAAAGATCAAGCCCTCCTTCCTTAAATCAAAGAACAACTCTCCAGATATCGTCTTTCCCCGCCAGATTGCCATGTATCTCTGCCATAAATTGACAAGCGCCTCCCTTCCTGAGATTGGAAAAAAATTCGGTGGAAAACACCACACCACGGTTATCCATAGCATAAGAAAAATTGAAAAATTAAGAAATGAAGACTCAGAATTCAACAAAGAAATACACAGTTTAATTAACTGTATTAAATAGAAAATCAAGAGATTATAGAAGGTTTTCACATTTTAATTGATTTTATTTATTTTATTATATAATTTAATTCTATGTTAATCTAATAATAAAGAAAGGTGGAAAAATGAAATTCTTAATCGAAAGAGAAAAAATTATTGGCGAGCTTCAGCTCCTTCAAGGAATCGTCGAGAAAAGAAATACAATGCCAATTCTAGCCAATATTCTGTTAAGCGGAGCAAAGGGCGAGATTGAGATTACAGGAACAGACCTCGAGGTTGGATTGAGGACTCATTTTGAAGCTCAGATCGAGGAGGAAGGGGCAACGACAATTTCTGGAAAAAAGATTTTTGAAATCATAAAATCAATTCCAGAGGGAGCAATAGTAACTTTTAAAGAGGCAGATGAGCTGACGATGCAGATAAAAGCAGGAGAAAGCGAATTTAAGGTCCTTTGTTTGCCAAGAGAGGATTACCCGCAAGTTCCAGATGGAAAATTTGAAAAGGGCATCGGTTTTAACCTCAATGTATTTCAAGGGATGATTGACAGGGTTTTTAATGTTATCACTCAAGAACAGAGATATTATTTGAGCGGGGCGCTGCTTATTATGAATAACAATTCAATAGAGTTGGTGAGCACAGATGGGCATAGGCTAGCCTACACATCAAAGAAATTGGATAACGTTTTGAACCTAGAAAGAGAAGTTAGGGTCATTGTGGCTAAAAAGACGATGGCTGAGCTAAGAAAGTTTGAAGATGATTCGATCGAATTTGATTTAAATGAAAACAACCTGTTTTTCAGGGTTAAAAATAGGACAATCATCTCAAGAATTATAGAAGGGAAGTTTCCAAATTTTGAAGCTGTCATTCCAAAAGAAAATCCAAATATGGTGATTGTTTCCAAAGAGGAAATGACTGAAGCAATAAGAAGGGTTTCACTCTTCTCCACGGAGAGGTCAAAGGGAATAAAATTCTATATATCGAAAAATGAGATGAGGCTTTTTTCTTCAAACCCGGAGATAGGAGAGGCTCGAGATAAAGTTGATGTCGATTATAGCGGAGAGGACGTGGAAATAGGGTTCAACTCTCAGTACCTACTTGATTTTCTATCCAATGTCAGGGGAGAAAAAGTTCGAATCGAAATCAAGGATACAAACAGTTCGGTTTTAATGAAGCCAGAAGCAGACGAAGATATCAATTATTTGTATGTTCTCATGCCCATGAAACTTTAGCCATTTATAGCTATATATTGAGGGGTTGGACTAAAGGAAAAGAGACAAAGCTCAGGGCAAAAACCTACAAAGAGAGCAAAGCCTAGCCTCTTCCTTTTTTAATTATGTTTGTGATCACGGGATAAAGACGGGCATTGCCTTTTTTTCTTAGATAACGATAGATAATAAGGCTGGCGAGCGCGAGCCCGGCCAGCAAACCCACGAAACTGGCCACGGAAGAAGGGAGAGAGAGGAGGCGGGATAATAGATATCCGGCGCCCATACCCAAGAGAGAGGCCGCAAGAAGGGAGGAGAAGATAAGGATTAGAAATTTATTGTATTTTGTATCCGGGATTTCAATCTCAACCTCATCTCCTCGAGAGGCATCCAGGGAGTTTTGAACAGAGAGGATTCCTTGTTCTTGTTTCTTCCCCAGGCAAAGGCTAGCCAGGGAACAGCCTTTACAAGATTCTATGAAACACTCCACCTTAACTAAGGCAAAGTTGCCTTTTAAGTCGACAACGATTCCCTTATCCCTCATTTTTTTTAGAAAGACGGCCGATGGCTGCGGTCGGGCATTTTTCAATATCAGGGATTTTTTCAGGGTCTATCTTTTTATAATCGACAATCTTGGCCAAATTTTTTTCCAAAACAATCGCTTCTGGACAAGCGCGGACACAGATTCCGCAGGCAATGCAGGCGTTTTTGCAATACTTTCTTGCCGTTGGACCCCTGTCCAGCGAGCGGCAAAAGACGAAGACCTCTTGAAAAAGAGGATGAAGCTCAAAGAGGTTTCGGGGGCAAGCCTCAACACATTTTCCGCAAGCCGTGCATTTCTCATCCTTGACCTGAGGCAGGCCATCTTTTGCCATAACAATGGCATCAAAGGGGCAGGCGCGAGCGCAATCCCCAAAATGCAGGCAACCGAAAGAGCACTGTTTGTTTCCCCCGATGAGATGAGCCGCAGAGCAGGTTGAAATTCCCAGATAAAAGCCCCTGTTCTTCGCTGCTTCAAAATTTCCGCGGCAGTGGAGCCGGGCAACGCTTTTTACCGTCGTTTCAGCTTTAACTCCAAGGATAGCGGCAAGTTGTGTTGCGACCAGCTCTCCGCCGGCGAAGCAGCCGCTAGGCAAGGCCCTGCCCGCAACCACGGCTTCAGCAAAGGCTTGGCATCCGGCAAAACCACATGCCCCGCAATTGGCTTGAGGAAGGACTTCTGCGAGTTTTTCAATCTTGGGGTCGATATAGACTTGAAACCTTTTATGGGCAAAGACAAGGCCGATAGAAAAGAGGAGGCCGAGAATGCCCATGGTGATAACCGGAACCAAGACTTCCATCATTTTATCATTCCTGAAAATCCAAAAAAGGCGAGAGCAATGATTCCGGTGACGATCAGGGAAATTCCTGCGCCCTTTAAGGGCTCTGGCACGTCGGCCAGGTCGAGCTGCTCTCGGATGGCGGCCATCAAGACGATGGCCAGAGTAAAGCCGAGCCCGGCGCTCACTCCGAAGACAACAGTCTCTGCGAAGTTGTATTCTTTCAATGCCGCGAGCAGGGCCAGTCCCATGATGCAGCAGTTGACGGTGATCAGCGGAAGGTAGATGCCCATGGCTTGATAGAGGGGAGGGCTCGTCTTGCGGATAAACATTTCTACCAATTGCACCAGAGAGGCAATGACCAGGATGAAGGAGACGATCTGAAGATAATCAAGCTTGTAAGGGATGAGAATCCAATGGTTAATCGGCCAGGAAACAACTGCGGTGAGAGCCATGACAAAGGTCACGGCAACTCCCATTGAAAGAGAATTATCGATTCTCTTGGAAATTCCAAGGAAGGGGCATATACCCAAGAAGTAATGATAGACGAAGTTGTTTATCAGAATGGCCGAGAAGAAAAGCATAATGAGTTCCAATTCTATCTCCCGAGTTTTATTTTGCGCTCAATCAGATTGGCGGCAGCGATGAGCAGGCCAAGCGTTATGAAAGCCCCGGGGGGAAGAATCATGATGATCCACGGTTCAAACCAGGTTCCCAAGACTTTATAGCCAAGAAGCGTTCCGCTTCCCAAAATCTCTCTGATAGAACTCAAGATGAGCAAGGCCAGGATGTAGCCCAAGCTCATTCCCAGAGCGTCTACGACCGAAGTGCTGACAGTGTTTTTTGAGGCAAAAGCCTCGGCTCTTCCTAGAATGATGCAGTTGACCACAATCAGGGGCACATAGGGCCCCAGGTTCTTTGACATCGAAGGAAAGTAAGCAGCCAGAAAACGGTCTGCCAGAGTCACAAAAGTGGCGATGACGACGATGTAGGACGCAATCCGGACTTGATTTGGAATGAGCTTGCGCAGGAGGGAAATGAGGAGAGAGCTGAAAACAAGGACAAAGCTGACGGCTAATCCCATGGCAACGCCGTTCATAATGGCATTGGTTATGGCTAAGGTTGAGCACATCCCCAGAAGCTGACGAGAAACAGGATTCTCTGTCCACAAACCCTTGTTGAAATCTTGCTCAAAGCTTTTAGCGGGCATTTTTTTCCTCGAATCCAAACTTGCCTTCTGACTTCAGCTTCCTCACCTTTTCCAGAGAGCTGTTGACGCAGTTGAGAACAGCTTCGGAAGAGACCGTGGCTCCGGTTATGGTGTTGACTTCTGAAGGAGCGAGCTGGTCAGGAGAGGAGAGAGGAGGCTTATGCAGGCGGAGGGCGCCAGTGCAATCTTTATTCTCCCAAAACTTGAGGAAAGAATCATAATTTGTGATTTTCGCTCCCAGCCCGGGAGTCTCCTTTTGGTCCAGAATACGAAGGCTGTTTATTTTTGTTAAAGAAGGGTTGGAGCCAAAAAGCAAGATGATTTTATCCTGAAAACCGCCTGCGGCGGTTTGAATCGCAAAACCAAGGCTGCGGCCATCATCACTTTTTCCAGCATAAATGGCGAAGTCTTTCTCCTCATATAATTTTTGGCTCGTCTTTGTCCCCGGGACAACTTGAGTGATGGCCTCTTCTATCTCCAGCTGTTTGTTCAAGCCGATTCTCTCCTTAGTCAAAGAGTTAACACTGACCAAGAGTCCGCCTGAGATTAGCCCTATCGAAGTGAGAACGATGATCATTCGAGAAGAAAGCCTCATTTTTTTCTCCTTTCCCCCAAAATGCGAGGGCGGATGTAGTGGTTGAGCAGGGGAACAAAGGCATTCATGATGAGTATGGAATACATCACTCCTTCCGGATAGCCGCCGAACAGACGGATTAATCCTACGAGAAAGCCTATTCCCAGGGCATAAATCCAGGTAGCTAGAGGGACGATGGGAGAGGTCACCAGGTCTGTGGCCATAAACAAAGCACCAAGGAGAAGGCCTCCAGCCAGGAGGTGGAATAGAGGATCAGCATACTTTCCTGGATTGGCGATCCAGAAGACTCCACAAAAGATTGAAAGAGAAAGGATTATGCCTAAAGGTATTCGCCAATCAATCACACGCCGCAAAAGGAGAAAGAGGCCTCCCAGAAGAAGGGCGAAGGCAGAGGTCTCTCCCAGGCAGCCTCCGATATTACCCCAAAAAAGGTTTTTAAGAGGAGCAAGGGTTCCCAAGGCTAAAGCATTCTGGAATTTCAGGCTTGCCAAAGGAGTGGCGAAGGTTGCGATGTCAATTTTTAATGTTACAGGTGGAATCCAGGTAGTCATGGCCACAGGAAAAGCTGTTTGCAGGAAGGCTCTTCCCACCAGGGCAGGATTAAAAATATTATAGCCCAATCCTCCGAAGACCTGCTTTCCAATGGCGATGGCCACGACAGCTCCGATGACAGCCGAATCCAGAGGAAGAGATGGGGGAAGGGTCATGGCCAGGAGAACGCCGGTGATAATCGCTGAGCCATCCCGGAGATGATGGAGAGGTTTTTTTCGCAGCTTGAGAAACAGGGCTTCTGTGACAAGACAGGGAATGACACAAGAAAGGAGTAAAGCCACAGCCCGGAACCTGAAGAAGTAGAGAGAGGCAGCAAAAGCGGGAGCCAGGGCGACGAGCACGGAATACATGATTCTCGGGACAGAATCCTTGTCCCTGAAATGAGGCGAAGATTGAAGGATGAATGTTCTTTCAGCCATCAGCTGCTTCTCTTTCTTTTTAGGCTCATCACCCTATTTTTTCCCAAGCGGATCCAATGGACAAGAGGAATTTTTGATGGACAGGAATACTGGCAGCAGCCGCATTCGACACAATCCAGGACTCCCCATTTTTCAGCTTCGGCCAGATTGTCGAATTGGACATACTTTGCCAGCTGAGTCGGGGCAAGAGCCATCGGGCAGTGCTCAACACAACGGCCACAGCGGATACAAGCGTATTCTCTTTGAGGCTGCTGGTCCTTCCAGGAGATAATCCCTGAAGTTCCCTTGACAACCGGCACCTCGGTTGTCCATTGGGCAATACCCATCATCGGGCCACCCATGACCAAGACCTCAGCCTCATCATTCAGCCCTCCACAGAAGTCAATCACCTTCTGGAATGGCGTTCCAATGCGAACAACGAGATTCTTTGGATTCTTGATGCCATTGCCGGTGACTGTCAGGGCTTTTTCATAGAGGGGTTTGCCCGAGCTCGCAGCTTCCCAGACTGCCTTGACTGTTCCCACGTTTTGGACGACAACTCCCACGTCGAAGGGAAGACCACCCCTGGGAACCTCTCTTCGCAGAAGGGCGTAGATCAAATTTTTTTCAGCGCCTTGAGGGTATTTTGTTTTCAAAAGAGCGAGTTCTCTTGATGAGAAATCTCCTGAATTTGACGCTGGACCATAGAACCTGCTTGATAACTTTTTGAATGCTTGAAAAGCCTCTCTCTTGTTATCTTCTATGCCGATGATGATTCTTTTTGCTCCGCAAGCGATTCTCGCCAGCTCTGCGCCCCGCAGAATGTCTTCAGGAGCTTCCAGCATGAGCCTGTAGTCTGCGGTTAGCATCGGCTCGCATTCACAGCCGTTGATGATCAAAGTGTCAATCGGCTTATCCTTTGGAGGAGTGAGCTTGACTGCCGTGGGAAAGGCTGCTCCGCCGAGGCCGACGATTCCCGAATCCTTGATAAGCAGGCGAATCTCATCGGGAGTTAAGGAAAAGGGGTCTTTCCCTGCCTCTTTTTGCACAACCCGCTCTTGGCCGTCGTTGGAAATCGTTATGGCCAGGCAAGGATTACCAGCTGGATGGCTGTAATCATCGACGGCAAGGACTTTGCCCGAGACGCTTGAATGAACAGAAGCTGAAAAAAGTGTCTTCGCCACTCCTATTTTCTGGCCGAGATAGACATCTTCTCCTTTTTGGACCAAAGACTCGGCGGGCTGGCCGAAGTGCTGGAGAAGGGGAATGATGACCCTTTCCGGCGGCGGCATGATTTCCAGGGCCTTATCCACCGTCATTTCTTTCAGGTCTGGAGGATGGATGCCTCGCGGAAAACTTTTGTTTGCCATTGAATTCAATAATCGATGAAAAATTAAATATAAAGTTTAGGAAATATCAACTCTAATTGTCAAATAAGGGCTTAGGCAGAAAAGCCTGCGTGTTTTTGAATCCACTGACCTGAGCATCCACACGGCCTTCTCGCCACTCTGCCTTCGCCGATATAATAAAAAAATTTAAAGCCTACATGTTTTTTTGACACCGAACCTGAGCTGTAACATCCTTTTCCAGCAAACATTTAGATTGATTTTTTTTAATTAGTGTAATAATAAGTAGGTAAGATTAAGAAGCCTACTTGCAAGAAAAGGGAGAAAAAGATGGCCATTGAACTCAGAGAGGTTAGGGACAAAAAAGATTTAAAGACATTCATCTACCTTCCTGAGAAGATACATGCCAACCATCGAAACTGGGTCCATCCGATTTACATGGACGAATGGAAATACTTCGACCAGAAAAAGAACAGGGCCTTCTCCTATTGCGAGACGCTCATGCTGCTTGCTTTCCGCGGGAAGGAGGCTGCGGGAAGGATTATGGGCATCATCAATCATCGCTATAACGAATACAAGAATCTAAAGACAGCTCGCTTTGGCTATTTAGAAACAGGGGAAGATGAGGAGGTTGTTCAAGCGCTTCTCAGCCGCATCGAGGATTGGGCAAGGAAAAAGGGAATGACGAGAGTCGTCGGACCATATGGCTTTTCAGACCAGGACCCAGAGGGCTTTTTGATCGAAGGTTTCGAGAATCGGGCGACGATTGCCACCTACTATAACTTTGAATGGATGCCAAAGCTTGTTGAGAAACAGGGCTACACCAAGGATGTCGATTACTTTGTTTACAAATTAGAAGTGCCCAAAGAAATCCCGGAGTTCTACCGCAGAATTTATGAGAGAGCCCAGAGAAGAGGGAATTTTGAGATTATGGAATTCAAGAAGAGGAAAGAGATAAAGCCGGTGGTTAAGCCGGTCCTGAGCCTTATGAACGAATGCTATATGGACAGCAATATTTACGGTTACGCGCCGTTAGATGAAAAAGAGATGGAGGAACTGGCCAAGCGATACCTCCCAGTGCTTGACCCGAGGTTTGTGAAGGTTGTCAAGAAAGACGGTGAGGTGGTGGCCTTCATGGTTGGAATCCCAGACTTGACCGAGGGCATTCAAAAAGCAAGAGGCCGATTATTTCCTTTTGGCTTTCTGAAGGTTTTGCGGGCCGCAAAAAAAACCAGACAGCTCGACCTTCTCCTTGGAGCCGTCAAGGAGAGATACCGTGGCATGGGACTCGATGTCATGATGGGAGTCAAGACCTTTCTCTCCGCCCATGAAGCAGGGCTGGAAACCATCGACAGCCATCATGAGCTGGAAGAAAATGTGAAAGTCAGGGCAGAGATGGAGAGGTTGGGCGGAAAAATCTACAAACGCTTCCGCGTCTTAAAGAAAGAAATCTGATTTTTCGCTTTATTTTGCCTCTGCCCAGTTAATTCCCCAGCTGAGGTGAACCTTCAGAGGAACGTTTAAGGGAAAAACATTCTCCATCTTTTTCTCGACGAGAGCTTCCAGCTCATTCTTTTCTTCACCAGGAACCTCGAAGACAAGCTCATCGTGGACTTGAAGAATCATCTTGGATTTAAGCTTCTTTTTTTTCATTTCCCGCCAGATATCAATCATAGCCTTCTTCATCAGGTCAGCGGCAGAGCCCTGGATGGGAGTGTTGAGAGCGATGCGGCGGCCTATCTGCTGGATTGCTTTATCTTTGTGTCTGAGCTCGGGCACCTGGCGTTTTCTGCCGAAGATGGTTTGAGAGAATCCTGTTTCCTGGGCACTCTTGACAATTCTTTCCAGAAATTCATAGACCTTTGGATGTTTCTCGTAATAGAGGTCGATAAATTTCTGAGCCTCGGAGGTCGAGGTGCCCAGCTCTTTAGCCAAGGAAAAGGCGGAAGTTCCGTAGATGATGCTGAAGTTGATGATTTTCGCTCTCCTCCGCTGTTCTTCTTCTCTAAGGCTCGAGGCGTCGCCAAAAACGCGGATAGCTGTTTCGCGGTGGATGTCACGGTCGCCGTGGAAAGTTTCAATCAGAGCCCTGTCCTCTGAGAGGTGGGCCAAGACTCTGAGTTCGATCTGAGAATAATCAGCAGAGAGAAAGAAAAGTCCCTTCTCGGGGATAAAGGCCTGCCTGAAGCGCTGTCCCAGCTCTCCTCTCACAGGAATGTTTTGCAGGTTCGGGTCGCTTGAGGAAAGCCTGCCAGTGGCAGTCACCGTCTGGTTGTATGAGGTATGAATCCTTCCTGTTTCAGGGTTGAGAAGAAGGGGAAGAGAGTCAGCATAAGTGGATTTCAGCTTGGACAGCTGCCTATATTCCAGGGCGTATTCGGCGACAGGATGGAGCAGGGCCAGCTCTTGGAGGGTGTCGACATCCGTCGAATAGCTTTTTGTCTTTTTTGTTTTTTTCGAAGAAGGGAGGTTCAGCTTTTTGAAAAGAATCTCTCCCAGCTGCTGGGGAGAGTTCAGGTTGAATTCAACGCCGCAGATCTCGAAGATCTTTTTCTGGAGATGGTCAAGCTCGTCTTGGAGCTCTGCGGAAAGTGCTTTGAGAGCCTTGGTATCGACCTTGACCCCCCACATCTCCATGTCAGCCAGAACTTCGATGAGCGGGAGTTCAAGTTCACGATAAAGCCTGTCCAAGCCTTGCTCTTCAACCTTAGGCCAGAGAATTTGGCAGAGATGAAGAGCCAAGTCTGCATCTTGACAGGCATAGGGAGCAACACGTTCGATGTCCAGCTGGTTCATGGTCGCCTGTTTTTTTCCCTTTCCGACAAGGTCCTCATAGTGAATGGTATTGACCTGAAGATAAGTCAAAGCCAGCTTGTCCAGGTTGTGCTTTCCCCAGTTAGGCTCAAGCAGATAGGAGAGGACCATCGAATCCAGGTCCAGGCCGCGGAGCTGGATTCCCTCTCGTTTTAAGACGATATAATCATACTTGATGTTCTGGCCAAACTTTCTAATTTGCGGGTCGGAGAGCACATCTTCAAGCAAGTGGAAGGCGTTCTCCTTTGGAATTTGCAGGGGTGCATGGGAATAGTCATGGCGGAGAGGAAGGTAGAAGGCGTGGTCTGCTTCAGTCGAGAAGGACATCCCGACCAAGCGGGCCTGGGTGGGGAAAGGACTGTCTGTTTCCGTGTCAAGGGAAAGAAGCTTTGCCTTTTTTATCCGGGCGACAAGCTCGCGGAGCTCATTTTCTTCAAAAACAGTATTGTAGCTTTTTTTGCCGCTTTCGGGCTTTTTTAAATACTCGGCCAGGAGGGAAGAGAATCCCAGCTCCTGGAAGATCTGGATCAGTTCCTTATAGTTTGGCTCGGCGACAGAGAAATCTTCGAGTTTGAACTCTAACTCAAGCTCCTTCTCGACCGTCGCCAGCTGCCTGCTGAGCCTTAGCTGGTCCAGGCTTTGTTTGATGGCTTGCTGCAGGCGGGGCTTCTTTATTTTTTCCAGATTTTTCAGAAGGTTCTCCAAAGAGCCGAATTCGTTGATGAGCTCCTTGGACGTTTTCTCTCCAATCCCCGGGACTCCAGGGATGTTGTCTGTGGGGTCGCCCCAGAGGGCCAGGACATCCGTGACCTGGGAGGGCAAAACTCCGAAATAGTCCTTCACTTTCTCCTTGTCAATATAGATTTCCTTCACTGGATTATAGACAATCGTTGACTCATCAACGAGCTGGAGGAGGTCTTTATCGTTGGTGATGATCACCGAGGAAATATTTTGCGATGAAGCCAGGCGTGCTAGGCTGGCCAGGACATCATCGGCTTCGTAGTTTTCGTATTCGAAAAAAGGGATGTTCAAGGCTCTGATAATTTTCTTCACCACAGGAATCTGGACGACGAGGTCTTCGGGCATGGGCTTACGATGAGCCTTGTAATCCTTGAAGGCTTTATGGCGGATGGTCGGGCCTTTGGGGTCAAAAACGATTCCGAGGTAGGAGGGCTTTTCCTTCTCCATCAATTTTTTGAGCATGTTGACAAAGCCATAGACAGCGTTGGTCGGAAAACCTTTTGAGGTCGAGAGATGTTGGATCGCATAGTAGGAACGGTAGAGAAGAGAGCTGCCGTCGATCAAAAAAAGCTTTTGTTCACTCATTCAGAAAGCCTTAAGATGGCATGGCTCTTGAGCGAAAACTCTTTTCACCTTTGACTCAACGGCCCTCAGGGATGAGCTGGGTTTGCCTTTCTCAGAGATGGTCAAACTTTCCGGCTGTTATATTTTTTAGGATTTCATTATGCTGGTCTTCAATGATTTTGCGGATTCTTTCTTTAAGGTCTGGGCTGCCGAGATAAGCCGTGTAAAAAGCCTTTCGTGTCGAGAGCAGTTTTCCGGATTTATAGATGAGCGATTCGACATAGTGAGCCACCATGCCCATATCCTGAGTTTGGACATGGAAGGAATGTCCCTTGTGGATGACTTCAGAGTTGATTCCGCTCATGAGCTTTATTATTATACTCTTACTAATCCAGATATCAAGTTGTTCTGCCCTGATTTTATTGACAAAGGGGAGTAAGATGGTATAATAAAAAGCTCATTTGGAAGGGAAAATGATTATAAATATTGATAAGTTGCCCAAAGAAGGGCTGAGAGTCTCCAGAGAATTTGAATTTTTCAGCGTAGACCTTGTCGACGAAGACGCAGTCTTTCTTGAGCCAGTTCATGCTGAGCTCTACATCAAAAAGATTGGAGAAGAGATTTTCGTTAAAGGAAAGATCACCACTCGTCTCAGCTTTGTTTGCAGCCGCTGTCTCGCTCCTTTTGAGTATCCGATAGATTCAAAGTTTGATCTGGTTTTTATTCCTGAAGAACTTAACATCGCCAAGGAGCAATTGGAGGAGGAGGACATAAAAAAATTCTTCTATTCCAGTTGCAGGATAGACATCGAAGAGCTGGTGTTGGAGCAGTTGAACCTGGCCTTTCCGGCCAAGCCTCTCTGTTCCAAAGATTGCCAGGGACTCTGTCCTGTCTGTGGAAGAGTCGTAAAGAATGGCGAATGTGCCTGTGTCAGGAAGAGCTCCGACCATCGTCTCGACAAACTGAAGAATTTTTTGAGAGATAAAAGATAAATGGCTAACCCAAAGAGAAGACATTCTCACTCACGGAAATGCAGGAGAAGAGCTCATGATGCCCTCTCCATTCCGTCTTTAGCTCTTTGCCCTAACTGTGGTAACCCCAAGCCGCCTCACCGAGCTTGCCCAGAATGCGGATTCTATCGAGAAAGGCAGGTTATTGAAGGAAGCGAAAGTTAAGAGGGGGATGAGTGAAGGTTGCTCTTGACGCCATGGGCGGAGACTTTGGTCCCAAGGTTACTGTCGAAGGTGCGGTCAAGGCTTCCCAGGAACACAATGTCGAAATCCTGCTCGTGGGCGATGAGGCGCAGATAAAGAAAGAATTCGAGAGACACAGCCGTTCGAGAGCTAAAGTTACTATCATCTGTGCTTCTGAAGCCATAAGCATGGGAGAGGGGCTCTTTTCTTTCCGCAGGAAGCAGCGCTCTTCCATCCGCATCGGGGCTCAGCTGGTTAAGGATGGAGAGGCAGAGGCTTTCGTTAGCGCCGGGAATACAGCTGCCGTTGTTTATATCTCGAAGAGGGTTTTAGGCGCCTTAAAAGGCATAGATAAGCCAGCCCTTTCCCTGCTTGTCCCTACTTTGAAAGGGCTTACACTCCTCATCGATGTCGGAGCCAGCGTCAACTGCCGGCCTCATCATCTGGAGCAGTTTGCGATAATGGGTCACATTTTCATGGAGAATATTCTGGGCTTAAAAAGGCCGAGAATAGGGTTGATGAGCGTTGGAGAGGAGAAATCAAAAGGGAACGAGCTAACCAAAGAGGCTTTTGAGAGACTCCACACCTCCCCCTTGAATTTTATCGGCAATGTCGAGGGCAAAGATATCTTTTCCGGGAAAGCGGACATCATCGTCAGCGATGGTTTTACCGGAAATGTTGCCCTTAAAGTCAGCGAAGGAGTGGTTGAAACATTTTTTTACATGGCTCGCAATGAGATCATGAAAAATATTTTCTCCAAGATAGGCTTCTTGCTGATGAAGAGAAACTTAAAAAAAGTTTATAAGAAGGTCGATTACACAGAGTATGGAGGCGCGCAGCTTCTAGGAGTCAATGGAGTGTGTATCATCGGCCACGGCCGCTCAAACTCCACGGCTATCAAGAACGCGGTGAGATTGGCCAAGGACTTTGTTGTTTATCGAGTCCAAGATAAAATTCAGAATGAGATAGCCAAGCTTTCATGGCCGCTGGACACAGCCGAGGCGTGATATGAATTTCGAGGGAAAAACTTCATTGGTCACAGGAGCTTCGCAGGGAATTGGTGAGTCAATAGCCTTTGAGCTTGCCAGAGAAGGGTCGGAGGTCGTTTGTGTTGATGTCCAGAAGGAGAAGCTGGAAGAAGTGGCGCGAAGGATAAGGGAGAGCGGAGGCAAGGCCTCCGCCTATTGTGCAGACGTCTCGCGCCTTGACCAGGCGACGAAAGTTGTTGAAGAAGTTCTGGAAAGACACAAGAAAATCGACCATTTGGTCAATAATGCCGGGATAACCAAAGATAATCTCTTGATGCGGATGACAGAGGACGAATGGGATGCCGTTGTGGCCGTGAATTTAAAAGGAGTTTTTAATTTTTCAAAAGCGGTCATCAGGAGCATGATTAGCAATCGACAGGGCCGAATCGTCAACATCTCTTCGGTTGTGGCTTTGATTGGAAATGTTGGCCAGTGCAACTACTCTGCTTCCAAGGCTGGAATTA
>CAZJXZ010000006.1:0-29852 GCA_964549955.1 uncultured Eubacteriales bacterium | reverse complement strand
ATCCTCGATCAGCGGTCCTCGCCACTTATGCTCTTTGCGGCTTTGCCCACATCGCTTCTCTTGCTATTTTTGTCGGGGGGACGGGAGCTTTGGCTCCGGAAAGGCTAAAAGACTTGGCTCGAGTGGGATTCAGGGCTCTTTTAGCGGCGACTCTTGCATGTCTTCAGGTAGCCGCTGTGGCCGGGACATTCTTCACTTCGGGCTCGATTCTTCTGGGCCGGTGAAAAGAAGAAAAGAAAAAGAAACGGGGACTGTCCCCTTTTTATAAATTTATAAAGGTTTGCCTTTCAAAAAGACAGCCTGAATATCGAGTTTTTTGTCGAGAATAACGATATCAGCATCATTCCCTTTTTTGAGATGGCCCTTCTTGTTGTGGATATTGAGCAATTTGGCCGGGTTTGAGGTTATGGTCGTCAGGATTTCCTGGAATGATTTTCCGCTGAATTGAATCATGTTTTTCAGGCTTGAATTCAAGGAGGCAGTGCTGCCGAACAGTTTTCCTCCATGATTGTAAACAGCTCCCTTTCTTACCCCGTAAAATTTCGTGGCATCGCTGATGAGAATGATTTTCTCCAGGGGTTTGACTCTGGCAATCAGCTTGAGAATCGAAGGGTGAAGGTGGACGCCGTCGGCAATGACTTCGACAGAAACATCGTCGTTGAAAAGCAGAGCTCCTGCGGCTCCAGGCTCGCGGTGGAGGATTCCTCTCATCGCATTGAAAAGATGGGTCGCGTGCCTCACTCCAGATTTTATTGCCAGCTCCATCTGCTTGTAATCGGCGTTTGTGTGCCCGGCAGCAGGAATTATTCCTTGAGCGCTGAGGAAGCGGATAAATCGCAGCGCGCCCTCTATTTCAGGAGCGATAGTCATGATTTTTATCTTTCTCTCCGAAGCTTCGATGTAGCCCTTCATCTCAGCCAGGGACGGAAGCCTGATGAATTTTTTTGGCTGGGCTCCGCATTTTTCCTCGGAGATGTATGGTCCTTCCAGGTTTATGCCGAGGACTTCAGGAATATCCTTAAAGTTTTTTTTGACCCGGATGATGTTTTTTATCGTGCGCAGAATCTGGCGGTGGGAAGCGGTCATGGTGGTTGGCAGAAGAGAAGTTGTCCCATTTCTCAAATGAGACCTTAAAGCTTTGGCCATCGATTCTGAGGAGGCGCTCATGAAGTCGACATTCGCCCCTCCATGGAGGTGAATATCGATAAATCCAGGAACAGCCAGATGATTCTTGAAAGAAAAAGCCTCTGCCTTCCGCGCAAGCTTTGATTCGCCGACCTTCCCGACTCTGAGTATCTTTTCTCCCTTGATCAGGATCGAGCCGTTTTTTATGATTTCAGCTGGGGTGTAAATCTCGCAATCTTTTATAATTGCGTATTCCTTCATATTAAGATCCTATAATCTTTTTTTCGATGATCCTTATTTTTGCATTTCTAATAATGTCACAATAAATGTCATTAAATTGTCATTGCGAGCATCAGAAAGTGGCGAGGCTATCGCCTTGTCATTGCGAGTGAAACGAAGCAATCTCTCATTAATTTTACGAGATTGCTTCGTCGCTCTGCTCCTCGCAATAACGTTATATTATTTCAGAAATCTCCTTCTTGAACTTGCTCAATAAATTCTCAGCTTGCTTTTTGGTTCTTGCTTCGGCCAGCAGGCGGATGATCGGCTCGGTGTTGGAAGGCCGGATATGAAACCAGGAATCTTTAAACTGAATTTTTAAGCCGTCGAGCAGAGAAATTTCCTGGCTCGAGTAATTCCTCTTGAGCTGCCTTATGATGCCAAAAGCTTCTTCCTGGGTTCCGTCGATTTTATCCTTGATGATATGATATTTCGGAACCTGCTCCTGCAGCTCTGAGACTTTTTTACCGGAAGACGCCATGGATTCTAAGATGAGGCCCATGGCAGTGAAGCTGTCGCGGCAGGGATGAATATCAGGAAGAATCACGCCGCCGTTTCCTTCACCAGCGATAGCTGTTTTTCCCTCAAGAGCTAAAACCTGGTCGACGACGTTAATCTCGCCGATTTTCGTCCTGAAGACGCGGACGTTGAACTCCCTGGCGATATCGTCGATGGCCTGAGAGGCGGAAAGGTTGACCACGACTGCGCCAGGATTTTTGCTCAAGACATGCTTTGAAGCCAGAATCAAAGTCATCTCCTCTCCTAACGGGTCTCCCTTTTCGTTGACCACGGCTAAGCGGTCAGCATCAGCATCCTGGACAAAGCCGACGTCAGCTCCCTGCTCGACGACAGTGCGGCAGAGGCCGGTGATATTCTCAGGCAGAGGCTCCGGATGATGGGCGAAAGAGCCGTCAGGCACATCATTGATGAGAATTTTTCGGCAGCCCAGAGCGTCGAGAAATTCCGGGACAAGGACTGCGCCTGCGCCGTTGGCGCAGTCAGCTGCAACCTTGAACTTTTTGCTCCGGATCAATTCCACATTCAAGTAGGAGAGGAGTTTCCGAAGATGAGGCACTGTCGGGTTTTCTTCTGATTTTGGGCTTTTGTATTCATTGACTCCGATCCGCGAAAACTCGCCTTGATGATAGATATCCAAGAATTCTTCGACTTGATGATGATTCAGGAAGAGCCCTTCCCCACTGATAAATTTCATCCCATTCCATTCTTTGGGATTATGGCTGGCAGTGACCGCGATTCCTCCTCTGGCTTCTGTTTCTTTTGTAAAAATTTGGATGGAAGGGATAGGGCAGATGCCGATTTCAATCGGCTGGCAGCCCACGGCCAGGAGCCCGGAGATTACGGCCTTCTTGACCATTGTCCCAGAAACTCTCGAATCTTGGCCGACAACGACGGCTCCTCTACCGATGTAGGTGCCGAACGCCTGGGCAAAGGAGGAGGCAAGCTGGGGAGTGAGGCTCTCACCGACAACTCCTCTCACGCCGGAGATGCTTATTTTTAAAGACGTCGCTTTTTTCATTTGATTAAGGTCGAGATAAAATCAATCGCCTTTTCTGCTCTTTCTTGAGCTTTGTCCTTGGAGCGGTCTTCAGCAATCACCCGGATCATCGGCTCTGTGGCTGAGGCTCTGATATGAAGCCACCCCTCTTCGAATTCAATCTTTATCCCATCCGAGCTATCTATTTTTTGCTCGGGAAAGAGTTTCTGAACTTCGTTGACCACGGAATGAACCTTCGGCGGAGGGCAGTATATCTTTTCTTTGACTCGATGATAGCGGGGAAGCTCAGCGATGATTTGAGAGATTTTCTTCTTTGTTCTAGCCATAGTCTCCAGGACCATGCCCATGGCCAGGAATCCATCAAAGGCAGGCTGGAACTCAGCGATGGCCACTCCTCCGCTTCCTTCGCCGGCTATGACCCCGGCCTCGTTGACCAGGGATTGAATGGAGAAGGATTGCCCTACTCTGATTTTGACCAGCGGGCAGTTGTTTTCCCTGGCAACATCATCGACCATGGCCGAAGTCGAATGATTGGAAATGACAGCTCCAGGTTTTTTCTTGAGGTAATAGCTGGCAATAAGAGGAAAGGTGTATTCTTCAGAGAGCGTCTCTCCGTCTTCAGCGACAAGAGAGACGCGGCTGACATCGCTGTTGAGGACGAATCCCACATCGGCCTTGACGACCTTGATGATCGAAGCGACCTGCTGGGCGTTCCTTGGCCGGGGCTCTGGGTCATGAGGAAAATATCCGTTCGGTTCGTTGTTGACCGGAACCAGTTCGAAATTCAAGAAACAACTGAGCTGGTCAATAATCTTTGCGCCAGCGCCGTTGCAGGGGTCGATGACGACTTTTAATCCGGACTTCCTGATGGCCTGAGCATCCAGAAACCTCTTTAGGCTTTTGAAATAGACATCAAGATAATTGTCGACTGATTTGATTCTGCCCAGTTTTTCAGAAGAGACCTTTTTAAACTTTCCCAGATGGTAGATATCCAAGACTTCCTCGCCCTGGAAGGCATTGAGATAGGTGCCTTCTTGGTTGATGAAGGTCAGAGCATTCCATTCAATGTCGTTGTGTCCGGCAGAGATGGATATTGCGCCTTTTGCCCTGAGTTTCTTGACCGTGTGCTGCAGGATAGGCGTTGGGCAGACTCCTAAGTCAAGGACATCACAGCCGGTAGAAATCAGAGCAGAGAGACAGGCTGAGTGGAGCATGGGGCCTGAAATCCTCGTGTCGCGAGCAAGGAGGACTCGCTTGGAGTTGAGATAGGTGCCGAAAGCGCAGGCGAAATTCATCACCAGGTCAGGAGTGATTGTCTCACCCACAATTCCTCTGACGCCCGATATTCCAATCTTCAGCAGCTTCATCAGAAATTCAATTTATGAAAAGGCTCTCTAACTTATTTAAAATTAAATCATTAATTTGCTTAAAAATCAAATTGAGAAAACCACCCACTTTTCTCCCCTTTTTTTCGATGGCTACGATAAAGTAAAGACATTTAAGGCGTTTGTCTTAACGATATGGGAAGGAGATTCCTGCAACGCCCCCATTCCATTCATTTCCAGTTCATGTTGATTTATGGCATAATGCTCGAGGAAAGTTGCCAGATGTCAACCCGACCGTCAAAATGGACTTCACGCTCAATCCGGATTTCGCTCAGGTCGAGTCGGACCAAATGATTGTCAACCTGACCCGTTTTTCCATCTCCTATCCAGAAAAACGCCAGTTCTTCCTCGGGGCACAGAGCTAGTTCGATTTTTCCCTCGGCCGGGCCAGGCCCTTTTACAGCCTGAGAATAGGGATCTATCAAGGCCAGGAAATTCCCATCTTTGGAGGCGTCCGCTTTCTGGGAAAAATGAATCGCACGACGCTGGGGGCAATGGTTCTCCAGACCGGCAAGACGGACGCGTCGAAGTCGACGAATTTCTCTCTGGTACGCTGGAAGCAGGACCTCGGTTAAGAATCTTCGATCGGAATGCTCGCCATCGGCGCTGTTCAGGCCGGACGGTTCAACGGGACCGGTGGTGTCGATGCCCTTTGTTCGACCACCCGCCTCTTAGGAGACAAGAATTTCCAGGTCGTCGCCGCGGCCGCAGTCAACTGGGGCAGGTTCTACGACGGGTCAAGCACCGAATGGGAAACGGATGTGGCCTGGAAGTCGAACAAGCATTTCAGTATAAGCGCCAGCTACCAGAGGACAGATATCCGCCTGTCGAGCGGCAGCTTTGCCATCGACGAGGTCGTAGGCCGCATTAATTTTTCCGTGAATCCCAGGTTGTACAGATCGGTTTTCGGCCAATGGAACAACGACGAGAATGAAATCCTGTTCAATCTCCGCTTCACCTTGATCCCCAAGCCCGGGGCATCCTTCTACTTTGTCCTCAACCAGTTCGGGGACACTCTGGATCCCCGCAGCGGCTGGCGCCTGAACAAGACGGTTGCCATGGTGAAATTTGTCTGGTACTTCAGCACAAAGTGACACCGGATTGACGATATGGAGGTATCGCAAAAAGTTTGACCCGGGAACAAGATTCTGCCAGGATAATGCTTAAGATAAGGAGGTTTTTCATGAAGCGTGCAAGTGTCTTTTTGATGTTTCTCACAGTCTTGGGCTTTGCGGCCTTGGCCGTGGCCCAGGAGAAAAAAGGCGAGGCGAAGGTCGAACTTCCAGCTGCAGTCGCCAAAGCCGTTAAAGACAACTTCCCGAATGCCGAAATCGATAAGATGGAGGTGGAAGAGAAAGCTGGAATCAGCCTTTATGACATTGAATTCAAGGCCGGTGCAGGTGAAATCGAGGTCGCAGAAGACGGCACTGTCATTGATATCGCCACAATCATCGAACTGAAGGACGTTCCCAAGCCTGCTGCCGATGCAATCCAAAAAGCGGTCGAGAAGGCGAAAGCCAAGATCAAGCAACTCGAGAAATCTGAGATAAGGGCAGAGGTCCAAGAGCAAGGCGGGAAAGGCAAGGTCGTCAGACTCGCCATTCCCAGGTATCTCTATGAGGCTGAACTTGTAAGGGGCAATCAGACAGGCGAAATCGAGGTGTCTCCAGACGGCAAGGTGGTCGAGCCGCTCAAGTGGGAGGGCGAAGGTAAAAAAAAGGATTATTAAAGAAAAACTAACAATGAAAAAAGGGATTCTCTTTGTTGCCGGATTGGTAGCAAGTGTGCTCAGTTTGTGGAACCAGCCGGTAAGCCTTGCTCAAGAGCCGCTGCCCTTTTATTTGAAAGACCGAGGCCCTGGAATTTCAACGTCGATGTTCGGCACGTATATTCGGAAAGGAGAGCTGATTATCTATCCTTTCTTCGAATACTACTACGACAATAATATGGAATACAAACCGAGCGAACTGGGCTTCGGGGTTGAAGAGGACTTTCGGGGAAAGTACCGTGCTAGCGAAGGATTGGTCTTTTTGGGCTATGGCCTATCTGACAGAATTGCTATCGAATTTGAAGCAGCCATGATTCAAGCCTCATTGTCTAAATCTTCTATGGATTCGTCGGCTATGCCGCAGAAGCTGAGCGAATCGGGGTTGGGCGATGTTCAAACCCAATTGAACTGGCGCTGGCTGAAAGAAAGCGACCGTCGGCCCGAATTGTTCAGCTATATCGAAGTGGTCTTTCCGCACCATAAAAACAAAGTGTTGATTGGAACTGGGGAATGGGAGACAAAAGCAGGCATAGGCCTTATCCGCGGCTTTGTGTGGGGGACGATGACCGTAAGGGCTGCAATCGAGCATGCCGGCAGCACGACTGATCTTGGTGAGTGGGCTGTCGAATACTTCAAACGCCTCTCGCAGAGTTGGCGTCTTTACCTTGGGATTGAGGGAGCGCAAGACGAGCTGGAATTTATTGCTGAAGTGCAGTGGTATCTGAATAACCGTGTGAGAATCAAGATCAACAATGGATTCGGGCTGACCTCAAAAGCGACAGGCTGGGCTCCTGAAATTGGCATCATGGTTTCAATTTATTAGCCGTCCGATCATTAAAATTTTCTAAGTTCCCTTCTCTAACATCCAAAAAAGCCATCAAAATTCTGGAGAAGAATGGATTTATGGGGATTGACAGAAATCAATTGACAGAGAGATAATTTAGCATTAATAATTCGTCTTTAAGAAAGGAAATGTTTTTTTATGAATAGTAGAGGAGGTCAAGATGGCCGGGTTCTTGAAAAAGATTCTCTGGGCGGCAGATTTTTCCGATGAATCTGAGGAAGCCCTTCTTTATGCCCAGGCCTTCGCCAAGGTCTTCAAAGCCAGGATTGTTGCCCTGAACGTTGTCCTGGGTTTCCCTCCTTCTTTCTACGATTCAACTTACATGGTTCGAGAAGAGCTGGTTAAGAATGTGAAAAGGTCTAGGGAGGAGGCGAAGAAAAAGCTGGAGAAGATAAAAAAAGCCAAAGCTGTGCCTTTTAAGGTCGTTGTTAAAGAAGGGTCGCCTTCGAAAAGAATCATAGAGACTGCTGAGGAGGAAAAGGTTGACCTGATCGCTATCGGCAAAAGGGGCATGTCCGCCATAGAAAAGCTCTTCATCGGCAGCGTTGCCAATCAGGTCCTGAGGAATTCCCCTGTCCCTGTTCTCATCACCAAGAAAAGAATAGGAAAGCCGTCATTCAAGAAAATTCTTGTTCCCACAGATTTTTCTGCGCAAGAAGAGGTGGAGAGGGATTATGCCTGGAAGCTGGCCAAAGGCTTTGGCTCTGAGATCACCCTCTTTCATGTCCTCGAGCTCTACGGCCATGAATTTTCGCAGCAGGTCGTCGACAAGATGCTGCAGTCTCTTCTAAAGAAACTCAGGCGGAGGAAGAAAGGAGAAAAGGCCGGCATAAAAATCGGGGAGGAAGTCATACGCGCCGTCAATGCTTCCGCGGGAATTGTTGATTATGCCGAGACCAACAATTATGACTTGATCGTTACCTCGACTTGCGCCCAGAGAAAGCTGGAGCGATTCTTTCTGGGAAGCACCACAGAAAAGGTGATCTCCTATACTCATATTCCTGTGTTTGCCATTCCTCCCGCCAAATGCGTAAGATAATTGAAGAAGGTGGAAGATAAGAAATACTGGGTTGCTTTAAACCTGGTTTTGGCAGAGAATCTTAAGGCTGCCAGAAAGATTGTCGAGCGCTTTCCGAATGTGGCTGACGCTTTCAAGGCCCGAAGCGGGGAGTTAGCCGCTCTAGGCATAGAGAAGGATATAGAACAAGCGCTTTCATCTTCCAGGCTCCTCGACCAGGCCTGCAGAGAAATTGAAAAGCTGGAGCGAAAAAAATACACGATTCTAACTGTGAAGGATGCCGATTACCCTCAATACTTGAGAGAAATATTCGACCCGCCTCTAGTCCTCTATTGCGCCGGCAAGGTCGAAGCGCTGAAAGGGCCTGCGGTTTCAATCGTTGGCGCCAGGAAGCACTCAGCCTATGGCAGGGCTGTGGCCGAGAGGCTGGCAGCGGACCTTGCGGCGCGCGGCTTGGTGGTAGTCAGCGGCATGGCCCGCGGCATAGATTCGATTGCCCATTGGGGAGCCCTTGAAGGAGGAAGGACGGTCGCCGTGTTAGGTTCAGGATTGGAAAACATTTATCCCAAAGAGAACAGAGGCCTTTTTCACAAAATCATCGAAAACGGGGCTGTCGTTTCTGAGTTTCCTTTGAAATCGCCTCCTTTGAGCTTTCATTTTCCGATCAGGAACAGGATTATCAGCGGCCTCTCGCTTGCTCTTATCGTTGTTGAAGCCTCGAAGAGGAGCGGCTCCTTGATTTCAGCTCGTTTGGCGCTGGAACAGAACAGGGAAGTCATGGCCGTTCCAGGAAACATAACCTCTGAGCTCAGCCAGGGAACAAACTGGCTGATCAAGACAGGGGCAAAATCGGTCTCAAGCTGGGAGGATGTTGTTGAGGAGTTATCCCCGCCTCTGAGAGAGGAGCTTCTTTCTAAGAAAGAAGAAGAAAGGGAAAAGCCTTTGTCGATGAGTCAGCAAGAAAAGAAAATTTTCGAGCTGATCAAGCTCGACTCGCTGACTCATATTGACGCCCTGGTCGAAGAGACAGACTTTTCTGTGTCTGAAGTTCTTACCATTCTGCTCAGCCTGGAGCTCAGAGGGTTGATTATCCAGAGCCCGGGGAAATACTTCCAGAGGAGATGGTGATGGCCAAGAGTTTGGTGATTGTTGAATCTCCAGCCAAGGCAAAGACAGTCTATAAGTATCTTGGACCCGACTATTTGGTCAAGGCCTCAATGGGACACATCATGGACTTGCCCAAGGAGAGATTGGGCATCGACATCGAGCACGACTTTAAGCCTGAGTATAAGATCATTCCTCAAAGAAAGAAAACAGTCGTTGATTTACAGAATTCTGCTCAAAAATGCGAGTCCGTGTTCCTGGCCGCAGACCCTGATCGAGAGGGCGAGGCCATCTGCTGGCATTTGAGCACCCTGCTCAACGATTTTAATAAGAATATTCACCGTGTCCTCTTCCATGAGATCACCAGAGATGCCATCAAAAGAGCCTTTCAAAGCCTTGGGCAGCTTGACCAGGAAAAAATTAAGGCTCAGCAGGCGAGAAGGCTCCTGGACAGACTCGTCGGCTATCTCATCAGCCCTTTGCTCTGGAAGAAAATCGGGAGAGGTTTGAGCGCAGGCCGGGTGCAGTCGATCGCTCTGCGCTTTATCTGTGAGCGCGAACGAGAGATCAAGGATTTTGTGGCTGAAGAATATTGGACAATAACTGCCGAGCTTCAAGCCTCCAACCCCCCTCCTTTTAAGGCAAATCTGGCAGAGATCGAGGGCCAGAAGGCGAAAATAGCGGATGAGAAGACGGCTTCAGCCATCGTTGCCGAGCTTCGCAGCCTTTCCTTTATCCTGGAAAAGGTCGATGTCCAGGAGAAAAAGAGAAATCCTCTGCCGCCTTATATCACCAGCACTCTTCAGCAGGATGCGTTCCGCCTTCTTCATTTTCCGGTGAAGAAGACGATGTCCGTGGCCCAGAGGCTTTATGAAGGTCTTAATATTGGAGACCAGGGATTGGTGGGGCTCATTACCTACATGAGGACAGACTCTGTTCGCGTCGCTGAGGAAGCAATCTTCCGGGGAAGAGCTTATATCAAAGAGAACTATGCTGCAGAGTATCTTCCCAAAAAGCCTCGTTTTTATAAGAACAAGAGAAAAGCACAAGATGCCCATGAAGCCATTCGGCCGACCACTTTTTCCCTCCCTCCTGAAACTGTCAAGCCCTATCTCAAGAAGGATGAATACAGCCTCTACAACCTTGTCTGGAATCGATTTATCGCCTCGCAGATGAGTTCAGCCTTGGTGGAAGAGACCGAGTTTGAGATCAGGGCCTCAAAATATCTTTTCAAAGCCAAGGGAGAGGTCATCAAGTTCGATGGATTTTTAGTCCTCTATCCCGGCTTGAAAAAAGAAGACAGGATTTTACCCAAAGCAGAGGTCGGAGAGGAGCTCAAACTCATCGACCTCGAGTCCAAACAGAATTTTACCCAGCCTCCCCCGCGCTACACCGAGGGGACCCTGGTCAGAGAGCTGGAGGCAAGGGGCATCGGCCGGCCGAGCACCTATGCTCCGATAATCTCTACTCTACAGGACCGGGTCTATGTCATAAAGGATAAAGGGAAGTTTGTTCCCACCGACCTCGGGATGTTTGTCACCGATTTTCTAATCAAGTATTTTCCCGACCTGATGGAGTTCAAATTTACTGCCCGGCTGGAAGAGGAACTTGATCGGATTGGTGAAGGGGAGCTGGACTGGCTGACCTATCTCAAGTCTTATTATTTGCTCCTTGACAAGGATTTAGACAAGGCCGAAAATGTTGAAGGCGTGAAAGGCAAAGGGATTCCTTTAGAAGAAGTTTGTCCTAAATGCGGAAGCAATCTGGTGATCAAGGAAGGACGCTACGGAAGGTTCAAAGCCTGCTCGGGCTATCCGCAGTGCGATTACAAAGAGAGCATGGTCAAGAAAGAAGTCAAGCCTCTTGAAGAAATATGCCCGCGCTGCGGCTCAAACCTGGTTTTGAGGCAGGGCAAATATGGAGCCTTTATCGCCTGTTCGAATTATCCTCAGTGTAAGTACATAAAGAAAGAGACTGAAGATACAGGCATCCCTTGTCCCAAGAAATGCGGGGGGACGATCATCAAGAGAAAGACGAGACGAGGGAAGGTCTTCTACGGCTGCAGCAAATTTCCAAAATGTGATTTTGCCACCTGGGATGAGCCTGTCAAAAAACCTTGCCCTGAATGCAGCCGAGAATTTGTCCTTCGAAAAAATGTCATCAAAGGAGAGCCTTACCTCTACTGCAGCGACGAACAATGCAAGTATAAAGAATTTGTGGAGCGGAAGAAAATCTGGGAAGAGAAGCAATGAGAAAGGAGCTCGGTCAGTTTCTCGACTTCCTCAAGCATGAGAAAAACGCTTCTCCCCATACCGTCGCCAGCTACAAGAGAGATTTATCCCAGCTCGCCGCCTATCTGGGAGAGAATAAAGTGGGCCTGAAGAAGATAGACAATGTTATCCTTCGCGGTTTTATGGCCAGGCTCCATGAGAGGCAGAACAAAAAATCCACTGTTGCCCGCAAGCTGGCTGCGGTTCGTTCCTTTCTCCAGTTCTGCATGAATAAGAAATGGATTGAAGACAACCCTGCCAAGGTTGTGGCCACTCCAAAACAGGAAAGACATGTGCCTTCTTTTCTTTCCGAGGATGAGATGGCCAAATTCCTGGATTTTGCTCGCTCGGATGACCCACTGGACTTACGGGATAGAGCCCTGCTCGAGCTTCTCTATGCCACAGGATTGCGGGTGAGCGAGCTGGTCGGGGCGAACCTTGACGACCTCAACTTCTCAGAGAGGCTCGTCCGGGTCAGGGGAAAGGGAAAGAAGGAAAGGATAGTTCCTTTTGGGAGAAAGGCTGAGGAAAGCCTAGCCTTGTATATCCGCGTCAGGCCTAAAATCAACAAAGGAGAAATCGAGAGGAATGCCCTTTTTCTGAATTTCAGGGGTGAAAGGCTCACTCCCCGCTCTGTGGAGAGGATTGTCGACAAGTACCTTCATCTCACAGCGCTTCAGAGAAAAATCAGCCCCCATTCTCTTCGCCATTCCTTCGCCTCTCACCTCTTAAGCCGGGGTGCAGATTTGAGGATGATCCAGGAGCTGCTGGGTCATGAGAGTCTAAGCACCACCCAGAAATATACCCATCTTGATTTGAAGCAGCTTCTGGATGTCTACCGCAAGAGCCACCCGCGGTCTTGAAAGCAGAAAAGCACTTTCAGCAGGGAAGATGGAAACGTTTGTTGACTGTGGGAAGAGTCGTTTGTCAACCGCAGTGTACATTCTTAAGACGGCTCTATCGCTAATGATTTGACAATAAAAGAAATACATTTTTTTCATGATGGCCTCGAAGTTGCAACAAGAAGAGAAGATAGGAGGTTATCATGAAAAAATTTATGTTCAAAGGATTGGTTCTCAGTCTCATCCTTGGCCTCGCCTTTTCTTCAGCTCTTTCTCTTCAGGTTCAGCAAGCTCAGGAAACAACAGAAAAAAAGATCAACATCAACACGGCTTCTTCGGTCGAGCTTCAGAAGCTTCCCCGAATCGGACCGAAAGTCGCCCAGAGGATCATCGACTTCAGGAGCAGCAACGGAAATTTTAAGAATATTGAAGAGATTATGAAGGTCAAAGGAATCGGGGAGAAAATATTCAAGCAGATAAAAGAGATGATCACTGTTGGCGAGGAAGCTAAAAAGAAGTAGAAAATAGTGGAGCGAGGCGGCGATCTCATACTATTATGTCATTGCGAGGAATGGAGCGACGAAGCAATCTCATCAAACTAAGAGATTGCCGCGCCCCGGGCTCGCAATGACAAAGTGATTGCCGCCCTCCCTTCGGTCGCTCGCAATGACATTGTAAAAACATTTAATGCATTTGTATTAGGAAGCGATTTAGCTCAAGTATGAGAGGAGAAATTCCTTTAGTTTTTTAAGAGCGCGGCCACGGTGACTCACCTTGTTTTTTTCTTCGGGATTGAGCTCGGCAAAGGTTTTTCCGAGAGGCGGAAAATAGAAGAGCGGGTCATAGCCAAAGCCATAGCTTCCTCTTTTCTCAAAGGCAATCAGGCCCTCGACATGTTCCTCGATTTCTTGAATGATTTCGCCTTTTCGGGCGAGAGCCAGGTGGGAGACAAAGCGAGCTTTCCGCTGCTCGATGGCTATTCCTTTTAGGAGTTTTAAAACTTTCTCGTTGTTTTTTTCATCCGTGGCCTGAGGTCCGGAGAATCTGGCTGATAAAACTCCGGGCCCTTGCTGGAGGTACTCGATTTCAAGCCCGGAGTCTTCGGCCAGAGTCAGGCCTTCCCAGCCTTTGCTGTAGAAGAGGCTCTTTCCTCTGGCGTTCTCGGCAAAAGTCTTGGCTCTTTCAGGAAAAGTCTCTTCCAGGCCAGCTTCTTCGAGGGAAAAAATCTCAAGAGGCAACTCTCTTAGATAACTCTTTATCTCCTTTGCTTTTCCCTTATTAGTCGTGGCCAGAAGGAGTTTTATTTTAGACAATCTTTAGCTCTAACATATCTTCCAGCTTGAGAAGGCTTTCGTTGAATTTTTTTGTTTTTTCTTCTGTGGCATGAAAGGAGAAGTCGACAAAGCAGGCATCTCCTTCTTTTCTGAGGGTGAGCTCGTCGATTTTCAGTCCCTCATGAAGGGCTAGCTTCTTAATGGTGCTGATAATTTCTTCCGAGCGTTTGGTTTTGATTTGGTAGCGGCAAAGCGTTTTTTTCAGGAAATGTCCTTCCAACTGCCTGAAGATGACCAGGGTCAAGATGATTATGGCGGTGAAAATGATAGCTGCCCAGAAATAGCCAGCCCCGATCACCAAACCCAAGCCTGCCACGACCCAAAGAGTGGCGGCTGTGGTTAAGCCAACGACGCTTCCCTGGGCCTGGATGATCGTCCCGGCGCCGATGAAGCCTATTCCTGTGACCACGCCGGCAGCAATGCGCATCATGACATCTCCGCTCCCCTCTTTTTCCTGGAGAACGAGTCGAGCAAGAATCATCATCATCGCTGCGCCGACACAGATGAGGACATTTGTCCTGAATCCGGCAGGCTTATGGCTGGTTTCTCGCTCGAGGCCGATTATACCACCCAAGCCAACAGCCAGCAGAAGCTTCAGCGTTACCTCTAATATACTCATCTCTCTTCCTCACACCTAAACATTTTTTAATCTATCACAAATCCAGGCTCAAAGAAAGTTATCATCTCAGCCAATATAGAATGGGCAGTCCCATTTTTAGATTTTATTTTAAAGGCAAGGAGTCACACAGTCAGAGAGAAGGTTCAGCCACCTTTTTTGCTGTTAGAATAATTACTTATTGAAAAATGAAGTCCATGGAAAACGAATCCCTTTCCCTTGAGAAGGAGAAATATTATAAAAAGCTGACCCTGCGCAACACTCTTCTCAACCTGATCCTTTTTGTCAGCCCTTTTTTGCTGCTCTTCTTTATCGTCAACTACGAAATGTCTTCTCTCATTAAGAATCAGGTCTACAATCGGCTTTCTGATACAGTCGAAGAAAACATAAAGACTTTAAACGTCTTCTTCCATGACAGGGAGACGGACATAAAGTCGTACTCCAAGCTTGATATTGAAAGTGTCCAAGAGGTATCAAAGGCTTCGTCCTTCTTCGAATCCTTTATCCATGGAAAGAAGTGGTATGATTTCATAAGCATCGCCGACTTGGAGGGAGATATCATCTATTCCACAGATAGGGAAATCGCAGGAAAAGGTAACATTTCCAGCAGAGAGTATTTTAAGATTTCGAAAGGAGGAAAACCCTACAATTCCGGCATATTTTTTTCTGACATCTTGAATAAATCGGTGATGATTCTTTCCCATCCGCTGCTGAACAAGTCCAACCAAGTCGTGGGAGTCTTGGCGGCCTCATTGAATTTAAAAAATTTCTATGATCTCTTGTTTGATTTGAGAATGGCAAAAACGAGCGAGCTGTTCTTGGTCAATGATCAAGGCACACTCCTTTCTCCAACAAAGCTGGGCGGCGAGCCCTTGGTCGGCAAAGGCTTTTTTGAAAGAGAAGGAAATCCTCACAGGGGAGAAGAAGGAGTTAAAGCCCATCTCGATTATCGAGGGCAGAAAGTCCTCTGTGCTTACCAAAGGCTTCCTCAAACCAATTTCTATCTTGTTTCCGAGATGGACTTAAAAGAAGCTCTTCTGCCGGTCAGAGAGGTCAACAGGATTATTCTCTTCGTCTTCACTCCCTTTTTGCTTCTTCTGGTTTTAATTTCAAGCCTCTATTCGCAGAGAATAACCGCGCTCCTGCGGAAGCTAACCAAAGACCTGGAGATTGCCTTGGACGAATCTCATGCCAAGAAAAAAGAAGTGGAGGTGATGAATATCGAGCTGGAAAGGAAAGTCAAGGAGAGTGAACAGCTGGCCAAAGAGCTGAGGCTGCGAGAAGAATACATTCGCGGCCTCTTCGACAGCGTTCCCCTGGGAGTCGTCGGGCTGGATTGTTCAGGAAAGATAACTCATTATAATAAGGAATTCAGCAGCCTATTTGGCCTCGAAGGCATAAAAGAAGGTCAGGATGTTTTTTCAATTTTACCTTGGCTAAGCGATAGCGAAATAAAGCTTGCCTTTGAGAAGACGATATCCACTCAAAAGCTGAACCGAATCGAAGAGAAAAACGTAATCCAGGCCAAAGGAGAAAAGTATTTCAATCTTTCCTTTTTCCCGATTGAAAAAGGAAAAGGTGAGTTGATGGGTGCGACCCTTTTGATAGAGAATGTCACAGAAAGAAAAAGACTCAGGGAGCAGCTTGCTGAATATGAAAAACTTTCTGCCCTTGGCCAATTGGCCCTGGGCGCTGCCCATGAAATCAATAATCCTCTTTTAGGCATATCTTCTTATTTAGAGCTTCTTTTGGGAGAGGCCGAGGACCAAGGAAAGAAAGAAGAGATTGAGTTTGTCCTGGAGAACGTTTACAGGATTTCTGAGACAATCCGCGGCCTGCTCAATTTCGCCCGCCCTTCCCCGCCTCAATTCACCAAGGTTAATATCAATCAGCTGATAGATGAGATTCTCTCTTTTTTGAGCCACCAGCCAATCTTCAGAAAAGTGAGAATCGAAAAGAGCCTTCCTCAGCCTCTGCCTCAGATTACCGCAGATTTGAACCAGATCAGGCAGGTGCTGATAAACATCTTGATCAATGCCGCTCAGTCCATGCCAGAGAGAGGCGAACTCAAGGTTGCCACTACCAAGGTTAAATTCGAAGAGCTTATCCAGATTGATATCGCTGACACAGGGATCGGGATACCCGCCGAGAACATGAAGAAAATATTCGACCCATTCTTCACCACCAAAAAAGGCCAAGGAACAGGTTTGGGCCTGAGCATAAGTCTGAGCTATATAAAGAATCATAACGGTCAGATTACAGTCAAAAGTGAAGTAAATAAGGGCACAACGTTCTCCATATTTCTTCCCATAAGGCAGAAAGGAAGGCTTCTTCACAAAAATGAAGAGGTCGTCTCATGAGCACCTATTCTATCCTGGTTGTTGACGATGAGCTCCTCACCCTGAATAATTTGAAGAAAATACTCGAAAAAGAGGATTATGAAGTTCATCAGGCCGATTGCGGGGAAAAGGCGCTGGAGATTATCGAAAGAGACAAGCCTCATCTCGTCCTTCTGGACTTGATGCTTCCCGGAATTTCAGGAATTGAGGTCTTAAAGCGCATTAAAAAGATGGAAAGGGAGACCATCGTCATCATGATGACCGCTTACGAAATCCTGGAAAAGGCAGTCGAGGCCATGAAGCTGGGAGCTTATGATTATCTCTTGAAACCTTTTAAAATAAACGATTTGAAAAACATTGTCCGTCGGGCTCTCGAGACTCTGTCCTTGCGCATCCGGATTATGGATCATCTCCAATATGAGAAGGGACGATACTATCTTGGAAAGATCGTGGCTGAGAGCAGAAAGATGAAAGAAGTTGTGGAGATGGCTAAGAGAGTAGCAGCAGCGGATAAAACAACAGTCCTCCTTCAGGGCGAAAGCGGGACCGGCAAAGAGCTCCTGGCCAAGGCCATTCATTACCACAGCCCCCGGGCTGATAAGCCCATCGTGGATATCAACTGCGCGGCCATCCCAGAGAATCTGATGGAGAGCGAGTTGTTTGGCTATGAAGCCGGAGCCTTCACCGATGCCAAAAAGAGAAAAACAGGGCTTTTGGAAAAAGGGGACGAAGGGACGGTCTTTTTTGACGAGATTGGCGATATGTCTTTGAACCTTCAGGCCAAGATTTTGAGGGTTCTGGAAGAGGGAACATTCACCCGTTTGGGCGGGGACAAGCAGCTTAAAGTCAACATTCGAGTTATCGCTGCCACGAATAAAGATTTAGCCAGAGCCACCGAAGAGGGAAGATTCAGGTCCGATCTTTTCTACAGGCTGAATGTCGTTCCTGTCTTCATTCCACCCTTGAGAGAGAGGAAAGAGGATATTCTCCCGCTGGCCCTTTCTTTTATCCAAGAATTCAATCATGAGCTCAAACGCTCTTATAAAGGAATTTCTCAAGAAGCCGCTCAGGCGTTGATGAATTATCCCTGGCCGGGGAATGCGAGAGAATTAAAAAACATCATCGAGAGAATGATGTCCCTCTGTTCGGCTGAAGAAATCTTGTTCACCCATCTTCCTCTCGAGATAAGAGATTATCAAAAGTTGTCCGGGGAGAGGACGGTCGAGGAACTTATTCCCCGGGATTCCTTTATGACGCTGGCAGAGCTCGAGAGAAAATATATCGAGAGGATTCTCGAGTCTACGAATAACAATAAAACCAAGACAGCAAAAATCCTCGGCATTCATCCCACCTCGCTTTTCCGCAAGATAAAATCCTGGAATTAGCAGGATTCAACCCGCCCTAGCAAAATGCACTATAGCAAAATGCTAGAGTTGCACCTAAAAAAAATCATAAGTTATTGATATCAAATAAATTAAATTATGGCACAGGGATTGCAATAAAAGGGCGGAAATCATTTTAGGAGGTTTTAATGAGCACTTATAACAAATCATCATCGGCATTGAAAGAAAAGGAGCAGGAATCATCGGATGAGCGAGGGCAAGACTCCCCTCTGGCCGAGATCATTCCCTGGCCTGACTTCGGCAGGCTGGCTGAGAAGGAAGGCAGAAAGAAGAGAGTCCGCCTTGATCAGAAATTTCTCTATTACAAGGGAGAAAAGATTCCGATTCTTCAATTCCAGAAGTCAGGCTATGACAAGCTTCTGAAGCTGTTGGTCAAAGAAATCACGAGGTGAAGCAATGAGAAGAGAGGCAAAAATTGAATTTTTTCCCCCAATCGTCAAGAAAGAAAAGGAGTTCGACCCTTTTAGCGAAGCAACCATTCAATTCGAAAGAGCTGCAGGCTATTTGGATATCGAACCCTGGATTTATCAGCGGCTGAAATATCCTGAAAAAGAGCTCATCGTCCATCTGGCCATTACTCTGGATAGCGGTCGAGTGGAAACCTTCACGGGATTCAGAGTCCAGCATTCCACTGTGCGAGGCCCGGCTAAAGGAGGAATCAGGTACAGCCCTGATGCTTCTTTGAGCGAATGCAAGGCTCTTGCCAGCTGGATGACCTGGAAGTGCGCTGTCCTCGACCTTCCCTTCGGAGGGGGCAAAGGAGCAATCATCTGCGACCCGCTGCGCATGTCCGAGAACGAACTCAAGAAACTGACAAAAGAATATACTCTGGCCATCAGGGATATCATCGGCCCCTATAAAGATATTCCTGCTCCAGATATGTTCACCAACGCTCAGACCATGGCCTGGATTGCCGAGGCGTACAGCCAGGGACTTGGATACTTGGAGCCAGCAGTTGTCACCGGAAAACCTGTCTATCTCTGGGGTTCTTTGGGCAGAGCCGGTGCAACAGGAAGCGGCCTGTTCTATGTGCTTGAGGAGGCTTCCAAGCATTTCAATTTTCCCTTGCAGGGGAAAAAAGTCGCAGTGCTTGGCTTTGGAAATGTTGGCTCTTTTATCGCCAAGCTGCTTCATCAAGCAAGTTGCAAGATTATGGCTGTGACTGATATTTTTGGAGGAATTTACAGCAAAGATGGGATTGATCCTTTTGAGCTCGCTAACCAAGTCGCCAAAACTAACTCGGTAGTTGACTTCCCCAACACTGAGCCCATAGATAATGAATCTTTGCTTGCCTTACCCTGCGATATCCTTATCCCGGCTGCCATTGAGGGCCAGATTAACAAGGACAACGCCGATTCAGTCAAGGCGAGGATTATTCTCGAAGGGGCGAATGGGCCGACAACCTCAGAGGCCGATGAAATCTTGAAGGAAAAGAAGGTGGTTGTCCTACCGGATATCCTAGCTAACGCCGGAGGGGTTACAGTCTCCTATCTAGAATGGGTTCAGGATTTACAGCGGTTTTTCTTCTCTGAGAAAGAAATCCTTGAAAAGACCGAGCAGAAGATGAAAAAGGCTTTCTGGGAAGTGGTGAAAACCGCAGAAGCCCATGAGGTATCGATGAGAGAGGCGGCCTACATTCTGGCCGTAGGAAGAGTTGCGGAATCTTTGAGAGCTCTGGGGAGAGCTGCTTGAGAAAGAATCGGTCTTCCTCTTAACCTTATTCTTAATTCAGGGGGAGGGAATTTTCCCTTCCCCTTGTTTTTATATCCATAACAGAGTTTTTCTGGCAAATAAGAAACATTCTCTAATACAATCGTAATGATATAATGTTGTTGCGAGGAGCGAAGAAGATTCCTCGCTTCGCTCGAAACAGGCTGCGCAATCTCATCCAAATGGTTGAGATTGCCATGCTCGCTCCGGCCGCGAAAGGATATTTTTTTCCGTGATGAAAAGCCTCGTTATGGATAAGGCTGGATGTCTCGAAGAAGAAAAGGGGACTGTCCTCTTTTCTTGCCCTGTTGACTTAGGGATTGAACAAGAAATAAAATGAATGTCTTAGCCATGAGTCCAATTCCTTTTATTGTCGAACAAGATGGAAGGAGCGAGAGGGCTTACGATATCTATTCCCGCCTCCTCAAGGACAACATCATCTTCATCGGCTCCGAAATAGACGACGATGTGGCCAATCTGGTTATTGCCCAGCTCCTCTATCTTGAGGCCGAAAACCAAGAAAAAGAGATTTCTCTTTATATCAACTCCCCGGGTGGGAGCATCACTTCTGGCTTGGCCATCTACGATACCATGCAGTTCATTAGGTCTGAGATTTCGACTATTTGCGTCGGACAGGCGGCAAGCATGGCCGCCGTGCTGCTTGCCGCAGGTACACCCGGCAAACGCTATTCCCTTCCCAACTCCAGGATTATCCTTCACCAGCCTTTTGGAGGATATAAGGGCCAGGCTTCTGATATCGCCATTCAGGCCAAAGAAATCCTTCGGGTCAGAGACAACATCAATGATATTCTGGCCAAGCATACCCATCAGGCCAAGGAGAGAATCCAGGTGGATGTAGAACGAGACTTCATCATGACTCCGCTCCAAGCCAAAGAATACGGAATCATCGATGACATCATTTCCACCAGGGGCAAGCCGAAGAAATAAAAAAGATAAAGCCATGGAAGAGAATCAACAGAAGAAAATCGGTTCCATCATCAGATGCAATTTTTGCAGCCGCACTCAGCTTCAAGTGAAGAAATTGATTGCCGGGCCGGGAGGAGTTTATATCTGCGAGAACTGTGTGGAAGTCGCCCACTCGATTATTCTTGCCGATAAGATAGAGAAGGAGGAGCAAAGTAGAAAACAGAAAGGAGATTTTCCGACTCCTTCCCAGATCAAGCAAGCCCTGGATGAGTACATCATAGGGCAGGAGAAAGCCAAGAAGAAAATCTCGGTCGCTGTCTACAATCACTACAAAAGAATAAGCTTGAAAAAGGGGCCGGCCGAGGTAGAGTTGACAAAAAGCAATATCCTTCTTATCGGGCCCACAGGAACAGGCAAAACCTTGATGGCTCAGACCTTGGCCAAGATCCTCTCTGTGCCTTTTGCCATAGCCGATGCCACTTCCCTGACTGAAGCGGGGTACGTTGGAGAGGATGTGGAGAATGTTATCCTCAAGCTTTTCCAGGCAGCCAAGGGAGAGATCGAGAAAACGCAGAAAGGGATTGTCTACATCGATGAGATCGACAAGATCAGCCGCAAGAGCGAAAGCCCCTCTATCACCAGAGACGTTGGCGGGGAGGGTGTTCAACAGGCTCTGCTGAAGATCATTGAAGGCGTGGTGGCTAACGTACCCCCTCAAGGAGGAAGGAAGCATCCCTACCAGGAGTTCATCCCCATCGACACCACCAATATCTTATTCATCTGCGGCGGAGCCTTTATCGGTCTGGACAAGATTATAGCCCAGAGAATCGGGAAGACGGCTGTCGGCTTTAAGTCTGAAGCTCAAGACAAGAGCGCTAAGCCTTCGGATGAGATTTATGACCATCTCATCCCCCAGGATTTGATCAAGTACGGACTGATTCCTGAACTCGTGGGAAGGATTCCGGTTGTGGCCGCATTCTCCGAGCTGGATATGAAAGATTTGATAAACATCCTGACCAAGCCGAAGAATGCCATCATCAAACAGTTCCAGAAGCTTTTTGAGATGGAAGGGGTCGAGCTTGAATTCACCAAGGATGCCCTGGCTGCCATCGCCCAAAAATCCATCGAGAAGAAACTGGGAGCCAGAGGTTTAAGAGGAATACTCGAAGATTTAATGCTGGATATGATGTTTCACCTGCCTTCTTCGAAAAAGCCGACAACGATAAGAGTCACCAAGAAGATGGTCGAGAGGAATGAATTGAGGCTCCGCGGCCTGAAGCAGGCTATTGGCTAAAGAGCAAAAGGGAATCTTTTTAAACAATTCACTAATACAAACGCATTAAATGTTTTTACATTGTCATTGCGAGCGACCGAAGCGAGCATAGCAATCCGACGAAGTCGTTGCGAGACGCGTAGCGCCGCAGCCATCACCCTGTCATTGCGAGTAAAACGAAGCAATCTCTTTTTCTTACGAGATTGCTTCGTCCCTTTGCTCCTCGCCATGACATAATATAGTGTGAGATCGCCAAGGCGTTTCGCGCCTTGCGATGAAAATTTTATTATTGTGCTTTTGTTGGAATTACTGCACTCATAAGGATTGGAAGATTTCCTTGAAGAAAATGTAACTTTTTTTGTCTTTCTGACGTATTAATAAACAGAGAAAACCAATGCGGGCGGTGCAGAGAGAAGGACGCAATACTGCCTTGTTAAAAGAGATCATTGGATATAATGGAAGTTGAGGACCCCTATTTAATGAAGCTCTTAAAAAATTTCGTCTTTTAAGATTTAGCAATCCTTCTTGTATGGGGAGGGAATATTTTGAGTTTCTAAATTGTCTTATCTATGTATAGATATATTTTTATATGAAGAAGTCTTCAGAAGGAGCCATCAGATGAAGAGTTTGAAAGCAATCTTTCTTCTGGTTGTCATTTCCCATTGTCTTTTCTGGGTTCCATCCGCTCTTTCCCAACAAGCTGAACAGTCAGATATCGAAGCTCTGAAAAAGACGGCGCCGAAAGTTTATATCGATTGCGGCAGCTGCGACATAGACTATATCCGGACTGAGATTACATTTGTCAACTATGTCCGGGATAGGAAAGAAGCTCAAGTCCACGTTCTGATCACAACCCAGAGGACGGCGAGCGGTGGTAGGGAGTATACAATGGCCTTTATCGGGCAGCACGAATTCCAAGGCATCAATGACACTCAGAAATATTTTTCAAATAAAACGGATACAGATGATGAGATAAGGCTGGGGCTGGTGAAGGCACTCAAGATGGGGCTGATGGGTTATGTGGCCAAGACGCCGATTTCGAGCAAGATTTCTATTTCCTATGCAGAAGAAGCCAAGCCAAAATCAGCGGTTGATAAATGGAAGAACTGGGTGTTCAGCTTGAGCGGAAGAGGATATTTCCGCGGAGAAAAATCTTATAGTTACCAGTCCATCAGCGGCTCATTCTCTGCAAGCCGGGTCACTCCTGAGCTTAAAGTCAGCATGTCCCTCTCCGGCTATTATTATGGGAATCAATATTCATATGAAGGTCAAACCGCTGAGAGCACATCAGAAAGCTATTACATTAGCAGCTTGGCGGTTAAAAGCTTGAATGACCACTGGTCTGTGGGAGGATTTCTGGAAACCTATTCTTCAACCTACGAAAACATAAAATTCGCTCTCAACCCTTCGCCTGCCATCGAATACAACCTTTTCCCCTATTCTCAATCCACCCGAAGGCAGCTTCGTTTTCTTTATAAGATCGGGTTTAATTCCTTCCGTTACCGGGAAGAGACGCTTTACAATAAAACTCACGAAAATCTGTGGAATGAATCTTTATCGGTGACACTCACCCTGAAGGAGAAGTGGGGGAGTATCTCGACCACACTCCAGGGCTCTCATTATTTTCCGAGCTTCAAAAAATATCGCTTGTCTCTCTACAATACACTCAGCCTTCAACTCTACAAGGGGTTGAATTTCTTTCTCTTTGGCGGCGGCTCAAGGATTCATGACCAGTTATATTTAGCTAAAGCCGGGGCTTCTTTGGAAGAGATCTTGCTCAGGCGCAGAGAGCTGGAGACATCATATAGTTATTATTTCTCTATCGGGCTGAGCTACACCTTCGGATCTATTTTTACCAATGTCGTCAACCCACGCTTCGGGTCAACGAGTTCCGGCGGGTTCTCGATTATGATTGATTGATGAAAAGTTTTTATCCAGGCTTTAAGATGCCGGCTATAAAAGGAGTTAAGGAAATGAGAAAAATGGGCAGAAGATTTTTTAGAATAAAAATAAAAAAAATCATGGTCATTATCGGTCTTCTTTTCTGTTCATTCCTTCGTTCTAGCGTTTTTGCCTTTGCCCAGGCTCAGCCCAGCGAAGCCGTAGTATTGAAAGAGAGCGCTCCCAAGGTTTTTATTGATTGCGCAATGTGCGACATGGAGTACATCCGGAAAGAAATCGCCTTCATTAACTATGTTAGCGAACGCAAGGAGGCACAGGTTTACATCCTCATCACCAGCCAAAAAACGGAAAGCGGGGGCGAGGAATATACAATCTCCTTTACAGGCCAGAATGAATTTGAAGGGAATAACCACACTCTGAACTATTTAAGCGAAAAAACATTTACCGAGGATGAAGTAAAGAAAGGATTGGCGAATATTATCAAAATGGGGCTGATGCGCTATGTGGCCAAGATGCCGATTTCAAGCCGGGTCTCCATAGATTTTACGGAGAAAGTTAAGCCGACATCGGTCGTCGATAAATGGAATTTCTGGGTTTTCAGCCTAAGCGCAGACAGCTTTCTTAACGGTGAAAAATTGTATGACAGTCAAATGATCTATGGCGCTTTTTCTGCAAACAGAGTCACTCCCAATCTAAAGATAAGGCTGTCGGTCAGCGGCATGTTCGAAAAGAGTAAGTTTGACATTGAAGGCGAGCTCTATGAGAGTTCTTACGAGAGCCGGAGCTTCAGCGGCCTGGTCGTTAAAAGCATCAATGACCACTGGTCTGCAGGGGCATTCTTTTCGGCCTACTCTTCGACATACAACAATATCAAGTTCGGCTTAAACCCGGCGCCAGCCATCGAATACGACCTTTTTCCCTATTCGCAGTCAACGAAAAAACAGCTTCGTTTTCTTTACCGAGTGGGCTTTAATCCTGTCCGCTACCGGGAAGAGACAATTTACGATAAAACATCTGAGAATTTATGGAAGGAAAGTTTAGAAGTAACTCTTGAGCTGAAGGAAAAGTGGGGGACAATAAGCACCTCGCTCGAAGGCTCCCATTATTTTCATGACTTCAAGAAAAATCGATTGGAATTGTGGACGGAAGTCTCTTTAAGGATTTTCAAAGGGCTGAATTTCAATATCTATGGAGGCGGGGCGAGGATTCACGACCAGTTATCCCTGGTCAAAGGTGGAGCCAGCTGGGAAGAAGTCCTGCTGCAGCGCCAGCAGCTTGCGACAAGTTACAACTACTACTTTTCTGTCGGGCTGAGCTACACCTTCGGCTCTATTTTCAGCAAAGTCGTAAACCCGCGCTTCGGCGGCGCTAGCACAGGAATTTCGGTAAGCTTCTAGATCTAAAAAATTTTTTTATTTGCCAATCTGTAAAGTCCCCAACATCAAGAAAGAATGTTTAACAAGAGAGCGGGGGCCTTATTTTTGAAAGGATAATTTTCCGAGCTCCAGCCTCACATAGAATTCTGTTCCCCAAAGTCGCAGAGTTTGCCTGCCTTCGGCTTCCTCTCCGCAGCTGATGATCCTGGGGCCGATGACAAGACAGTCTTTGGTCTCAAGGGTGTGGCCGTCCAAGGTTTGATATACCCAGGAATCCTTTCCAGGAATGATGATGGCCAGGTTGCCATTTTCCCGTTTTGCCTTCTTTTTCGAGGCCCTCAGGCCGGCGAGCACTCTGCCGTCAAAATAGACAGTGGCGCCGGAGATTGACTTCTTGAAAGGGGAATGAATGAACTCGGCGAATCCGTCTCTTAAGTTTAAGATTCTTATCATCTGTGCCAAATCTTCTTCTTTGCTCTGGGCAGAATCATTTTGGAAAAACTGTATGGAAAATATTAAGAATTATTTTACAAATAAGTGAAGTCAAGATAAATCGGTTGAAAAACATTGTATGCTATCTTTTCAAAATCTCTGCTTGACAAAAGGCGAAAAATCATATTTAATTACTTAGTCAATTGAATTAGTCGACTATTAAAAATGAGACTCTCGACAAAAGGCGAGTATGCAAGCCGGGCGATGCTGGAAATATCCCTTCATCATCCTCATCGACCGCTCCATATTCGAGAGATAGCTTCTGCTCAGGATATACCAGTGCGTTTCCTGGAGCAGATTCTGCTCTTGCTTAAAAGAGCTGGCTATCTAAGGAGTAAGAAGGGCCCAAACGGCGGCTATTATCTGGCCAAGGAACCTTCGGCAATTTCCGTGGCTGAGGTTATTCGAGTGATGGATGGTCCCCTTGCCCCTATCGACTGTGTCAGCGTCACAGCCCATGAAGTTTGTCCCAGGGAGAGTTCTTGCGGATTGAGATGGCTGTGGAAGGAAGTCAGAGACAGCGTGGCTGAAATCTTAGAGAAGACGACCTTCAAGGACTTGGCTGAAAGAACAATAAAGGCAAAAAAGAAAAGGTGAGGAAAAAATTGAGAAAGAATGAGCTTTTGTTGATTTTAGGCCTGCTCCTTATGGCCCAATTCTCTCCGGCAGATGAAGAGAAGCCGGGAAGCTCGCTTTCTTCTGAGCCGGCGCTGAAACTCAACGGCTTCAGTCAAGTGGGCTACACCCATTGGGAAGAGGGTGCGAGCGAGTTCAGAATAAGGCGGGCCAGGCTCTGGCTAAAGGGCGATGTCTTCAAAAACATCAATTACAGGCTTCAGGTTGACGCAGTCAAGAGCCCGATTCTTTTGGATGCGATCGTTGAATTTAGCCTGTCGTCTCACCTTGCCTTGAGGATTGGCCAGTTCAAGGTGCCCTTTAGCTTGGAGAGCCTGGCTTCAAGCTCTTCCCTGGATACCATTAACCGCTCTCAGCCTGTGGAGAAGTTGTGCCCTGGTCGGGACATAGGCTCTCAAGGCAGGGATATCGGAGCCATGGTCAGCGGCAAATTCTCAAAGGTGGAATACTCCTTAGGAATTTTTAACGGCTCTGGAATAAATAGAGCGGATTTGAATAAACAAAAAGACATTGGCGCAAGATTGGTTCTCCATCCGCTGAGTTCTCTTCAAGTCGCTGCGGCTTTTTACCAAGGCCGATACAGCTCAGAAAGCGGAATAGACCCTGTCCGGAGAGACAGAAGCGGCATGGAGGTCTTTTTGAATCGATTCCGATTTTCTTTGAAAGGAGAATATATCCTTGCCAAGGATGGTCAGACATCGCGAAAGGGATGGTATCTTCAGGCAGGCTATTTCCTCATATCCAAAAAACTCCAATCTATTATCAAATACGATTCCTACGATAAAAACAGAGAAATGGACGGCGATAGGAGCGATTTGATGACTTTCGGTCTAAACCTTTTCTTTACAGAAATTACTAAGTTTCAAATCAACTATGAATTATACAGAGATGAATCAGGGAACCGCTCAAACTCAGCCCTCCTGGCTCAGTTTCAGGCAGGCTTTTGAGGAGGAATCAATGAGGAAAAAGGTTGTTAGGGATCAGGCTGGGTGTCTCGAAGACACGCCGCTTGATTTTGTTTTTATAAGGCGCCTTTTCATATTACTGATTTATATATATTTTCTTGGTGCTTCATTATTATCTGCAATCGGCTTTTCATCACTTCAAGTTGAAAAGAAAGAGCTTGAGGGAAGAATAAGTATTTCTGGTGCTTGGGCTCTTTATCCCATGGCCGTCAGGTGGGCCGAAGAATTTCAAAAAATCCATCCTAGAGTGGTCATCGACGTCCAGGCAGGAGGTGCAGGCAAGGGGATTGCCGATGTCTTGGCTGGGATGGTCGATATCGGCGCTGTTTCCCGAGGAATTCATCAAGCCGAGGTTTCCAAAGGAGCGTTTGCTATTGCTGTGACCAAAGACGCTGTTATTCCCACCGTCAATGAGAAAAATCCTTGCCTGGCTACACTCCTTAAGCAGGGTGCTAGAAAGGAGCAATTTATTGACATCTGGATTGGCGAGAAGGTCAAAACCTGGGGCCAACTCTTGGGGATCGATGAGAAAGCCCCTATCCACGTTTACAGCCGCTCCGATGCTTGCGGAGCGGCTGAGACTTGGGCAGAGTTCCTGGGGAAAAGGCAGGAAGACCTCGGAGGCATAGGAGTCTATGGCGATCCGGGCTTGGCCGATGCGGTGCGAAGAGACCATTTGGGAATAGGATACAACAATATCAATTATGCCTATGATGCCAAGACAAAAAAAGCGGTTAAAGGAATAATGGTTTTGCCCATCGACCTTGACGGGAGCGGTCGGATAGAAAGTGGTGAAAATTTCTATAGCACACGGGATGAGATCACCCAGGCCATTGCTCAGGATATTTATCCTTCTCCCCCAGCCAGAGAGCTTTTTTTCGTGACCAAGGGCAAGCCAAAAAACGAACTGGTGATTGAATTCATCAAATGGGTTTTAACCGAGGGGCAGAAGTTCGTTCCTGAGACTGGATATATCGCCCTGAGCCAGAGAAAGTTGACTGAAGGGCTGGAGAAGATCGCAGAAAAATAATACAAACGCACTAAGTAAAATGTCGTTGTGAGGAACGCAGTGACGAAGCAATCCCATCTAATAGGTTGAGATTGCAACGTCCTTCGGGCTCGCAATGACAATGTAACGGCACTTATTGAGTTTTTAATAGTTCATGGAATGAAGGCTCAAAGCCAAATTTTTTAAAGAAGAGGACTGGAAGTGAAAGAGAGAAGGCGATTGAGGCTGCTCAAGGATCTTCTGGCTCGAAGAGTCATGTTTCTTTTGACCGCTGTTCCGGGTCTCGTTGTCCTTCTCATGATTTTTGGCCTGTTCCAAAAATCAAGACCGATTCTGGCAGTAAAATCTGTCTCTGACCTCCTTTTCTCCTTATCCTGGCATCCCTTGAAAGGAGAATTTGGCTTTTTGCCCTTTATCATGGGCACCTTATGGGTGACCTTTGTCGCTTTGATTCTGGCTGTGCCTGTTTCGCTCTTAACCGCGATCTATCTCTCTGAATACGCCCCAAAATTCATCCGTGAATACACAAAGCCTGTCATCGATTTGCTAGCAGGCATTCCTTCTGTGGTTTATGGAGTCTGGGGAGTGTTGGTGGTCGTCCCTCTTGTCGGCAACCGGCTCTCGCCTCTTTTTGGAGTTTATTCCAGCGGCTATTGTGTTCTCTCCGGCGGCATTGTCTTGGCCATCATGATCTTGCCGACGATTATCCATGTTTCCCAAGAGGTCTTTTCTACCGTTCCCTATGAAATAAGGGAAGCCTCTCTTTCCTTGGGAGCGACAAGATGGGAGACGACGAAGCACGTTGTCCTGAGGAAAGGCCTGCAAGGGATTATCGCCGCCGTGGTTTTGGGCTTATCCCGAGCCTTTGGAGAGACAATGGCGGTGCTTATGGTGGTCGGCAACGTGGCCAAGGTGCCAAAATCCATTTTTGACGGCGCCTATCCTTTACCGGCTTTGATCGCCAACAACTATGGTGAGATGCTCTCTGTGCCTCTTTATGACTCTGCTCTCTTGCTGGCCGCCTTGATTTTGCTCTTCGTGGTTCTATCTTTCAATATCTTGGCAAGATATATTTTGATCAAAGCAGAGAAGAAGGCTGAATGATGAAACCGAATAAGAGGAAATTTGAGGAAGGATTTTTCAAGCTGCTTATGGGAGTTTCCACAATCCTGGTCATCGGAATCCTCTTGTTGATCATCGGGACAATTGTCTGGAAGAGCCTTGCAGTGTTTAAGCTTTCGATGATCTTGCGCACGCCTCAAGGCGGTTATTATTTGGGCAAAGAAGGAGGAATACTCAATGCCATCGTCGGCTCCTTTTACCTGGCTTCTGGGGCGACTGTTATTTCCATTTTCCTCAGCCTTCCCATCGTGCTCTACCTTAACTTATATACAAAGAAGTCTTCAGCGGCTTCTCTCTTGACCCGTTTTTCTTTCGATGTCCTCTGGGGTGTCCCTTCGATCGTCTATGGTGCTTTTGGCTTCATCATCATGATTTTCCTCGGACTGAGGGCATCTCTTTTGGCCGGGATGGTCACCGTGGCTCTGCTTGAACTTCCGATAATGAGCAGGGCAATGGATGAGGTCGTCAGGATGGTTCCCCTGGAGCTCCAGGATGCTTCCTATTCCCTGGGAGCGACCAAGCTCGAGACCGCCTTAAAAGTCGTGGTCAGGCAATCTCTTCCTGGCATTTTAACGGCAATCTTGCTTGCTTTTGGCC
>CAZJXZ010000005.1:0-30429 GCA_964549955.1 uncultured Eubacteriales bacterium | reverse complement strand
CGCAGGCCGAGTCTATCTCTGCTTGATGGGCTGTCTTTGACTGCCCGAGCATGGTGGCTGCATTCAAAATATAGCGGTACTTTGTCGCCAGGAGCTCAGCGGCACGAAGGAAGATTGCGGCTCGGGGAACCCAATCCATCTCAGACCAATCGAGCCAGGCCTTCCTCGCTTCTTCCACAGCCATCTCAATCTCTGCCGGACCGGCTTTGTGATAGCGGGCCAGGCGGTGCTTGTGGTCATGGGGGCAGAGGCAATCAGCCAGATTCCCTGTCCGGACTTCCTTTCCTCCGATGATCAAAGGAATCTCAATCTCCTCGCTCAGCATTTTCCGCAGCTGTGCCTTCAAGGCCTCGCGCTCCGCTGTTCCCGGAGCATAGCTCAAGACCGGCTCATTGCTCGGAAAAGGGATTTTTATCATGCCATTCATTTTAATCTTCCTCCTTTATAAATCGAGCTAAAACCTTTTTTATCCGTTATTGAGAAGATTCGGATTCTTGTGCCCGGCAGCTTTTCTAAAATCAAGCCGAAGATAGATAAACTAATATATTCTTTTCTTCTTCTCAGTTCAAGAAGATCAGATTTAGATTCAACAGAGACCGAGGTCTTTGTCGATATCCTGCATGGCCTTGAGGCAGATGGAGATGAACTCATCCAGCTCAAGCCCCGCATTCCTGCACTGCTCGATATCCTCCCGATTTGCACCCCGGGCAAAGCTCTTTTCCTTGTATCTGCGCTTCACAAATTCTAGATCCACTTCCTTGAGCTTCTTGCTGGGATGCATCAGGGTGGCAGCGATGACCAGCCCGGTCAGAGGGTCGATGGAATAAATGGCCCAGTCCATCTGGCTCTTGCAGGGAACCTGGGCAGCGTGAGCCTTGATGGCCTGAATTATATCCTGGTCAACGCCGAGCTCATTCAAAATTTTTATTGTTTCTGTGGTGTGAAGCTCAGGGCTTTTCTGGGTGATCTCATAATCAAGATCGTGCAGGACTCCAGCCAGCCCCCATTTCTCCACGTCCTGATTGAGGCGGGAGGCAACAGCCTTCATGCAGGATTCCACGGCCAAGCAATGCTTCACCAGGTTCTTGTTTTTAAGATGTTTTCCGACAAGCTCTAAAGCCTCTTCTCTGTTCATTATTCTATCTCCTTTCTGAATTAATACCCGTTAATAGTCTTAAATCAGAATTTATTCCAAATTATTCTTGAATTCAATTCTTTTTAATCACAAAGGGAATTTCTTCTTTCAAGCTCTGTTTCTCATCACTGATTTCGACGCCAACAACAAACTCAGCCTCCTTTTCTGGAAACCAGGCCCAGGAATTTTTCTCGGATTTCACCTGCATGATTTTTATCTGCTCACCTTCTTTTAGATAGAATTCGTATTTTGGCCGATAGAAGCCAATCGAAGAAGCGCTGAAGACAATTTCTTTGCCGATGGCTTGAGGAGACTCTAAGGAGGATGTCAGAGAGCCCTTGAGCACTTTCTTGAGGAAGACAAGCTGACCTTGGTCGCTCTGATTATCATAAAGATTATAGATGAGGTAAGGAGGAAGCCAGAGAGGGTTGGATTTAACCTCCTGGCCTGCATCGTAGTCTCCGATTTTTTCTCCCGTCTCCATCTCAAAACAGAGCAGAATTGAGGAGAGGGAGGAAACGACAATTCTACGGCCTGAAACTCCGAGACGGTAAAAGCTCCGTGAGGGCATGATTTTCCACCAGAGAATGCTTCCGTTTCTCTTGTTCAGACAGTAGAGGACATTGTTCCAGCAAAGAAAAAAGACCCTTTTCCCGTCGCTCACCGGAAGGGTTGAGACCTTTCCCCCGGTTTTGATTTTCCACTTCGGCTTGCTCGTTCTAAGCTTAAGGCAGTAAAAATAGTGGTCATCAGCTCCGAAATAAAGATATTTTTTATCAACCAGAGGAGTGGATTGAATCTTATCCTTAGCCTGGAACTTATGGAGAAGACTTCCCTCGCCGCTCAGGATGTAAAGATTATGGTCATCGCAGCCGAAGATGATTTCGGTCTCGGCAATGACAGGCGTGCTTCTGATCGCTCCTCCGGCTTGGAAGCGCCATTGTTCTTCTCCGCTAGCGGCCTTGAGTGCAAGAAATGTTCCTTTATCTGTGCCCAGGTGTATTCTGTTGTTGAATTCTCCTATTCCTGATGTAATTTGTTCTTCAATCCTCTTTTTCCACACCTCTCTTCCCTCTCTGTCAAGGCAATAAAGGGTGTTCTGCTGGTCATAAACATAGATTTTTTCCCCGAAACAATATGGAGGGCTTGCCAGAGGCTGGGCTGCATCAAACCTCCAGAGAATCCTGCGTTCTAAGCCGTCAAAGCAGTATAAATATCCTTTATTGGTGGAAAGATAGAGCTTCTCTTCTTTGGCTTCGATAGAGTCGATGACCTCCCCTTCGTAGACAATCTCTCCGGCCTTCTCCACAGGGAAGAAGACGCCAGAAGGATAGATTTGAATTTCCTTCCGGAAAAAAGAACAGAATGCCAGAAGGAGAGAGAGCAAGAGGAGAAAACAAAATCTTCTCATTCGGCTTTAGTCAAAGATGATACCATTTTTTTCACTGTATCGAAAGCATCCTAGAATCGATATGATTGTGAGGGTGAGGATTTGGGGGCGAGGAATCCCCTATGAAGCCTGAGCGGGCACGGTTTCTCTCCGAAGGAGAGAAGAGCGAAGGCTGAATGGGAGCTAATTTTCCTCGCTGGGGAAAATTAGCGTGTTCCGAACCCCCAATCCTCACCCTCATCATATAATTATTAATTCTTCCCTCAGACTCTCAATCTTTACATCGCTGAGGCAGGCTGGTATCATTCCCCAAGAGAGAAGAGAATGGTCAATTACATTCAGCTCTATAAAATAAGGAAGAAAGTCAAAAAAATATTGAAGGACAAAATCTCAGATGGGGAACTGGCAACGACCAAACATTCCTGCCTCGGCTGCGTGGCCGATGACATAAGCTGGGAAATCTATTATCTGCTCAAGGAAGAAAAAGGCGATAAAAGCTAATCATTTAGCCGCAATTTTATCTTTTATTATCAAAGAATCTAGAAGCCATATTGTATCAAAGGTATAATCAAACCGTCATAAATTTTCTTCTATACATCTGTTTTGAATACGAGGATTTCCTTTATTTTATCACATTCGACTGACAATATTGCTAGCATTTTCATTGAATCTTATAATTCATTCATAGAATTCAAAAATTGAATTTTTTAACAAAAAATTTTAAGGAGAGTAAAATAATAAATTAGGAATGTCCCTTCTGTGTTGACATTAACGATGATGAGCAGGGCATTCCCCAGAGTGGAAAGGAGGTTTATGATGGCTAATTTTAAAGAGTTATTCCAATCCGCAGACTGGAAAAAGGAAAAGCATGTTCCTGTGATTGAAGTGCCTGAAAAGGTTAAAAAGGGAGAGTTCTTCGAAGTCAAGGTCAGCATCGGCAAGGAAATTGCTCATCCCAACAAGACAGAACACCACATCCGCTGGATTGTGGTTTATTTCCAACCCGAGGTGGAGAAATTTCCCTATCAAATCGGAAAGGCAGAATTCACCGCCCATGGAGAATCAACCCAGGGCGCGGATACAAGCACGGTCTATACTCACCACCAAGCCGTTTTTAGCTTCAAAACAGACAAACCGGGAACGATTCATGCTGCCAGCTACTGCAACATCCATGGCCTCTGGCAGAATTCGAAAGAGCTTAAAGTCGCATAGAAATCGGTTATTTATCTTTTATTTCTTGCTTTTTGACTCCAGACTTCTCTAACTTGATCTTTTCCTTGAGCGAATTCCACCAATCGATTCTCTTCTTGATCTCTTTCTCCAGCCCAAGGCTTCCCGGCTCATAATATCTCCTGTCTTTGAGCCTATCAGGGAAAGTCTCCATGTCTGTTGTCGAATAGGGGAATTCATGGGCATAGGCATAATCCTTGCCGTAGCCTATATCCTTCATCAGATTGGTCACGGGATTTCTCAGATGAAGAGGGACAGGCTCGAAGGGACTCTCCTCGACATCTTTCATCGCCTTGGCAAAGGCGGTATAAGCTCGATTGCTCTTGGGCGCCGAAGCCAGATAAATCACCGCCTCGGCCAGAGCAAGCTCTCCTTCAGGCGAGCCGATAAAATCATAGGCCTCCTTGGCAGCCAGGGCGATGGATAAAGCCTGGGGGTCAGCCAGGCCGATATCCTCAGAGGCAAAGCGCACCAGCCTGCGGGCAATGTATAGCGGGTCCTCTCCAGCAGCAATCATCCTCGCCAGCCAGTAAAGAGAGGCATCGACATCGCTGTTCCTCAGACTTTTATGAAGAGCAGAGATCAGGTTAAAGTGTTCTTCCCCCTTCTTGTCATAAAGCAGGATTCTCTTCTGCAGCGCCTCTTTCACCTCCTCGGCTGTTATCCGGCCCTTGTCAGTGAGGCTGGCCGAAATCTCAAGAGTGTTGAGGGCGCGGCGGGCGTCGCCGTTGGCGTAGTCAATGATCATCTTCAGCGCCTGCTCATCAAGATTGAGATGCAATTTTCCCAAACCCTGCTCTTCATCAGTCAAGGCTTCCTTGACAATGCGGATCAATGTTTCTTCAGTGAGCGGATTCAAGACCAGGACCTTCATCCGCGAGAGAAGAGGGGCGATGACCTCAAAGGATGGATTTTCAGTTGTCGAGCCAAAGAGGATGATATCCCCTTTCTCGACATAAGGCAGGAAAGCTCCCTGCTGAGCTTTGTTGAAGCGGTGGATTTCATCGATGAAAATGATGGTCGGCTGCCCGTATAATTTTTTATGGCTTTGGGCTTTGGCCATGACTTCCTTGACCTCCTTGATTCCAGAGAGGACTGCGCTGAAGAAAACACAGGGAAAATTGAAAAGGTTGGCCAAGATATAGCCCAGTGTGGTCTTTCCTGAACCAGGGGGTCCCCAGAAGATGATGGAAACAAGACGGTCTGTTTCTATCAGCTGGGAAAGGATTTTTCCTTTGCCCACAAGATGCTCCTGTCCATAAAAACGCCCAAGAATCCTGGGCCGCACCCTCTCTGCGAGAGGGACATGCTTTTCGCTTTCTTTTTTCTCCACTTGTTAGCCGCTTCAGAAATTATACCAGATATTTTTCTTTGATTAAAATCATTGTTTTTCCTCTGATATATCTTCTTCTCATCAGGGCGAAGGCAGAGTAGTTCGAAAGCCGTGTGAAGGATGAACTGGCATGGTTCCTCGACCGAGTACACTACCTTGACGAAGGCTGGATTACATGCTAATGTTAGGGCTGATTTTAAAGGAATTCGCAATTCCAGGATGAAAGCCTCGCGGCAAACTTCGATGAAAAGTGAAAAAGCTCCTGAGAAGCTTGCCTACAAATTAGAAGAAATCAGCCGCATCACTCAGCTCGACCCGGCTCAGATTGAAGCCTGGGAAAAAGAATTCTATTTTCTCTCTTCAGGGCAGACAGCTGCAGGAGAGAAAATATTCAGAAAAAAGGATTTGACCATCATCCTTCGGCTGAAGGAATTGCTGGAAAAAAAGGGATTGACACTTTCCGGAGCGAAAAGAAAAATCGAGGAAGAATTCGGGATGAAGACTTCAGTGCCGGTCCACCCTGATCGCCTGAAAAAGGTTCTTTATCAAGTTCGGGAGCAGCTTCAGGAAATCTCATCCTCGCTCGGGAAAAAATCATCATAACCGTCATCTCCGGTCGGGACGTGGCGCAGTCTGGTAGCGCACATGCTTGGGGTGCATGGGGTCGGCGGTTCAAATCCGCCCGTCCCGACCATTTATTCAATATCTCATAAAATAAAGGATTATCTGAAACTCCGAACTCCTGGCCTTGATAAATCTACCATTAATGCTTAAAAATAGTATGCCGTTATGTACAATTCACACAAATAGTAGAAATGCAGATTTTTAGAAAGCCTCAAATAAGCTTGAAAAGGCGAATTCAAAACTTGCTGCATTTTGAGGTAATGATGTCGAAGCTAAAAAGCTTAATGCTGTAAAATTGAAATCCTAATCAGAGGGAGAAAAGGAATGAATCATGACCGCAATAAGAAAGCTGGAGAAGGTTTGATCGGAAAAGCCATAAGGCTTGCCCAGCTTGTCGATTATCAGCAAGAGTCTGTTGTCAGCCGTGAAATTGTGTCTAAAAAAACAGGCACAGTGACTCTCTTCGCTTTTGATCAAGGCCAGGGATTGAGCGAACACACAGCCCCTTTCGATGCTCTTGTCTTCTGCCTCGAAGGAGAGGTTAAGGTGACCATCTCAGGACGACCCATTCACCTCAAGGAAGGTGAGATGATAGTCATGCCCGCTCACCAGCCCCATGCTCTAAAAGCTCTTGAAAAGTTTAAAATGCTGCTGATCATGATCCGGGCATAACATAAGATAAGGAAAAAAAATGATGAGATTGTTGATTCTTCTCACCAATGATGACGGCTTCTATTCTGAAGGGATAGAGGCTCTTAGCCGCCAGCTGAAAGATATGGGAGAAATATATATCGTTGCTCCAGACAGGGAGAGGAGCGCCACTTCCCTATCTTTAACTCTTCATCGCCCTTTGCGCGTCAAAAAGATAAGAGAAAAGACCTTCGCTGTCGATGGGACTCCAGCGGACTGCGTCTATCTCGCTCTGCAGAAATTCCTTCCAAGAAAACCGGACTTGCTCATCTCCGGAATCAACGCCGGCCCGAACATCGGCCAGCAGGATGTTTCTTATTCCGGGACGGTGGCAGCCGCCATCCAGGGAACATTTTTCCAGGTCCAGTCGCTGGCCATCTCTCTTCTTCACGACGAAAAAGGCCGATTTCACTTTGACTCTGCTTCCAAAATCGCTCATCAGGCTGCAAAAAGACTTCTCCAAAACAAGCTCCCCGCAGGAATTACGCTCAACATCAACATACCTCCGCCTCCCTTCAAAGGGATAAAAATCACCAAGCTTGGCCAGAGACGGTATACACCAGAAATTATCGAAGATAAAGACCCGAGGAAAAACTCATATTATTGGATTGGGACAGGAAGTCCAAGAACTATTGGAGATGAAGAGAGTGATGTGACAGCTATCAGGCTTGGCTTCATCTCCATCACCCCGCTCCACACTGACTTGACCGATTTCCAGGCGCTCAAGCTTCCGGCACTGAGAAATATTTTTTCCGGCAGCGATTTTGATTATGAGAAATGACCGCGCCGCTTCATTCCTGGAATTGAAATTTTATTCAGTGCGCTGAGATCAGCTCCATTGAAGAATTTATTGGTAAACATGGGATCAGGGAAAATCTCTACAGGAAATTCTTATGACTTCTTCTTTTTGTGGCGGATGAACTCGACAATACCCGGAATCATGGAAATGAGAATAATGACAAAAATTATGATCGTGAAATGCCTCTTAACAAGCGGAATGCTCCCGAAGAAATAGCCGCCAAAGACAAAAATCGCCACCCAGCCCACCCCGCCAATAACGTTGTAGCTGATGAACTTCCAGTAGCTCATTTTCCCTATTCCGGCAACAAAAGGAGCAAAAGTGCGGATGATGGGAACAAAGCGGGCGATGATGATCGTCTCGCCGCCATATTTCTCATAGAATTGATGGGTGCGGTCCAAGTATTCCCTCTTAAAAAAACGCGCTTTCTCCTTGTGGAACGCTTTTGGCCCGATGATGTGCCCAATCCAGTAATTCACCGTATCGCCGATGATTGCCGCTGCACTGAGAACAAGAAATAGCCATCCCACTTTTAAAGAGCCGAGAGCGGCAAATGTCCCGGCGGCAAAAAGAAGAGAGTCGCCAGGAAGGAAGGGCGTTACTACCAGACCCGTCTCACAGAAAACGACCACGAAAAGTATCATGTAGGTCCAGGTGCCGTAATTTTGAATCAAATCGGCAAGATGCTTGTCCAAGTGGATAATGAAATCGACGATTCGCGAAATAAGCTCCATGGCCGCGTCTAATCCCTTCTTTTATTCATCGAGACTGAATGATATTTATTCATAAATTTTCTCTTTAGGACAATATTATGAAAAATCGCTTATAATACACAACCTCAATCCTGTCAAGCACGCTAAGAGAGCTAAGAGAAGGGAAGAATCCCGAATTTGGAAATGCTTCCGTGTAAAAAATAGACATAAAAAAATTAACACAAATGAAATTCATGATAAAATAAAAATATCAACAATGAATAAATTAAAAAGAATCGAAAAAGCGCTCGATAATCTCTCTGGACTTGAGCTTGAATGCCGCCTCTGCCCGCGGGAATGCAAGGTGAACAGACGAGCAGGACAAAAAGGAATCTGCCAGAGCACAGACAGAGCCTCTCTTTCCCATGCCCTTCTTCATTTCGGCGAAGAGCCTGTTTTAAGCGGGCTTGAAGACTGCGCCAAGGCTGGAGCCCCGGGCACTTCCCAGCGCTCGGGCTCAGGGACAATCTTTTTCTCAGGATGCAACCTCAAGTGCCTTTTCTGCCAAAACTACCAACTGAGCTGGCTCAACAAGGGAGAGGGTGTCTCTGACGAGGGATTGGCGCGAAAGATGCTTCATCTCCAGGAGAAAGGCGCTCTGAACATCAACCTCGTCTCCCCTACCCATCTCATCCTGCCCATTCTCAGGGCGCTGAGAATAGCCTTTGAGCAGGGACTTCGACTGCCCATCGTCTATAACTCCAACGGCTATGAAAAAGCAGAAGTTATCAGGAATCTTGAAGGAATTATCGACATTTACCTTCCGGACATGAAGTATTTTTCTCCTGAGCTCGCAGCCAGGTTTTCCAATGCTCCTGATTATTTCCAGCGGGCAAGCCTGGCCATTAAAGAAATGCACTGGCAGCAGCCTGAGCTTCTCTTATCCGAAAGAGAAGTCGCGCAAAGAGGATTGATCATCAGGCATCTGGTCTTGCCCGGCCAGGTCGAAGATTCTCTGGCCGTCCTGGATTGGATTGCCCAAAACATTTCGACCTCTGTCTGCTTGAGCCTGATGAGTCAGTACCATCCCTGTTTTAAGGCTCCGGCAGAAATCCAGCGGAATCTCACAGCTTCAGAATATAATAGGGTTATCTCCAGGGCTGAGGAGCTCGGCTTTGAGTCAATGTTCATCCAGCCAGAGCCTTTTGCCGAAGCTCATCACCTCATTCCGGATTTTAATCTTGAAAACCCCTTCAAATGGAGTTAGTTTCGGTTTTTATCTGGGCTGGTAAACTTTCGGCTGGGGAATTCTCTTAGCAGCAATCCCTAATCCTGAGGCGATTTCGCGCAGCTTGCTTTGAATCTTTTGAACATTCTCAGGCCCCATGCGCAGCAGGTGCTTCTGGGCATCGGTCAGGTCTTCAAGCTCAGGGTCGAAAATGCCGTAGGATATAACCCTTTCCTCCAGGCGAATTTCTCCTTGAACAACAGGCACCTTGAGCAGTTCGATGATGGCCAGACTCAAAGTTTCATCGAACTCCTGCTCAGGATAGCCCAGCTCTTTGTAAGCTTCCTGAATCGGAGACTTCAGCTTCCGGTAGAGCTCGACGCAGCCTTTTGAATCCAGAGAGAGGAAGACATCGGCCGCAGGATTATAGCGGGCATAACCTGCAGGGTCGAGATAGAATTTGCCTCCTCTTTTGATAACCTTGAAACGCCCCTTTGGCGAGAAAAAATCAACTTGAGATTTAGGGCTCATTCCCTGGGCGATATTGTCGACGGCTGCCACAAATTTGCGAATCAAATCCTTAGTCATCAGCCATGAAGCAAATGTCGGGTTTGAGGATAATCCCTTAGCCAGCTCTCGCATGAGCTCGTCGCTTTTATCAAGCTCAACCGCTATCAACTCCGGAGCTTTTTCTTTAGCCAAAGGCTCTTTGACTCCAGCTTGAGCCGGAGGGGTGACTTCTTGCGCTGGAGGAACCCCCGCAGGTTTCTCACGGAAAAAGAAATAATAGATTCCGACTCCGACGGCTATCAAGACAATAAAGATAACGACCACCAGCATGACCTTTCTCTTTTCTTCCATACCCTTCCTCCTTTCTCATTTTAAAAAATTCATGAGAATTCAAGGCTTGTTTTTTACTTCTGTAATTTATTGATGCGAACATCTCCCTTTAAGGAAGAAAGAGAGATGAAAGCGCCTTCTTCCCCCATTTGGGCTGAGACCTTTTTGGCGGGCAGGGGCTCTTTCAGGTCGAAGTCGCTCCAAACATATCCCTCCGGCGCGCTGGCTTCGATTCGGGCTTTAACCTCGGGTTGAAGATTAATGATGATCTCGCCTTGCCTGACTGTGATTCTGATTTCATCCTCGTTCCTCAAGTCATAGAGGCTGGCTTTCACCGAACCTTTAACCACGGATGCTGTTAATGAGCCAGAAAAATTGTCAACTTTTACCTCTCCCTGCTGAAGGTCGATGACGGCTTGCCCGTATAAATCAGCAAGAGAAACATTTCCTTCCTTGGCAATGATGTCTTTGAGATGGATGGAGTGAGGGGTGTTTATATAGAAATTGACAGAGGTTAATTCTTTATCCAAGCTGGAGGGCTTGGTTTTTATCTTGATGAAGTTTTCGAATTTATCAAAATCGATTTCTGGTAATAAACGTCCTGTCGGCTGCCAGTAAAATCTCCTTCTGTACGCAAAGGGAGACATCCTTTCAGCAGTTATTTCCGCCTCATTCTTGTCCCAGCCGAGAAGCTCGATATCACCATTGATATTCTCGAGAGAGAGAGTCCCCCCGCTCTCGAAAGCTACAACTTTATGGAATTCTCCCGAGGAGCGGCCAGCGGTCCCTCCAGGATAATCGACAACAGCAATAATGCAGGAGTCTATGAAGATAAGAATAAAGGCCAGGAACAGGGCAAGAATAAAAAATCTTTTCATCCTCGTCTCCTTTTTTTAGAATATTACTATATTAATCTGCGAATTGAAAGCTTTCGAAATCAAAAAAATGTCTAAGTTTTAATCATTCATAGATATACGTTCCTCTCGACAAAGCATTCCTGATTCCCCGAAATAAAAGATAAAGCTAGGCGTTAAGAAAACCGTTAAAATTTCTTCTTGAATGAAAATTTAAAATCTGTAATATTTTTACTTCGAGGTGTCAAAGGAGTTGAGCTCATTGCCTTCCTTTCTGAAAAATAGCCAGAGCAAAAATCCCTATGGTTATGCCGACTTTCTCGGAAAGAGACGATTTAACTCTTTATGGCCAAGAGCTTGACTATCGAAGGAGGTTATCATGGGCGGGTTCTTTGGAGTGGTTTCAAAGCAAGACTGTGTCAGTGACCTATTCTATGGGACAGATTATCATTCCCATCTTGGAACAAGAAGGGGCGGTTTAGTTGTCAAGAATCCGCAGGGGTTCATGAGGTTCATCCACAAAATTGATAATGCCCAGTTCAGGTCAAAATTTGAGCTGGATATTTCCAAGATGAAGGGAAACAAAGGCATAGGAGTCATCAGCGACTATGAGGACCAGCCCTTGCTCATCTGCTCTCATCTGGGAAGATATGCCCTGCTAACCGTGGGTGCAATCAAGAACGAAGAGGAACTCGTCAGGAATGTTTTCAGCCGGAGGGCAATTCATTTTTCGGAGATGAGAGAGGGAGTCATCAACCCAACTGAGCTCATTGCCGCCTTGCTTAATGAGGCACCGACCTTTGAGGATGGAATCAAAACTGTCCAGGAATCGGTCGAGGGCTCGTGTTCTCTGTTGATTTTGACAGACAAGGGAGTCTACGCAGCTCGGGATAGACTGGGAAGAACTCCGCTAGTCCTTGGGGAAAAAGAGGGCAGTTTTGCCGCAACCCTAGAGACATGCGCCTTCCCCAACCTCGGCTTCAGTATAAAAAAATACCTCGGGCCGGGAGAAGTCGTCCTGATCACAGAGCAAGGAATAGAGCAGAGAACGCCCCCAAAGGATAAGATGCAAATCTGCGCTTTCCTCTGGGTTTATTATGGCTATCCCGCCTCAAGTTATGAAAACATCAATGTCGAGACCGTGAGGAACAGGTGCGGAGAATTCCTGGCAAGAAACGACGACGTCAAGATAGACATGGTCGCTGGAATCCCGGATTCTGGAACAGGTCATGGCTTGGGCTATGCCAGCGAGGCAGGAATTCCTTTCAAGAGGCCCTTTGTCAAATACACTCCTACCTGGCCCCGGAGTTTTACTCCCTACGAGCAGGAAACAAGAGACCTGGTGGCGAAGATGAAACTCATACCCATCAAGGAAATCATCGAAGGAAAAAGATTACTATTCTGCGAGGATTCCATCGTGCGCGGCACCCAGCTCAAGGATACCATCCAGCGGCTCTATGACTTCGGCGCCCTGGAGGTCCACATGAGGCCGGCCTGCCCGCCGCTCACTCATGGATGCAAATTTTTGAATTTCACAAGGTCGAAATCAGAGCTCGACCTTGCGGCAAGAAAAGCGATCTATGAGCTAGAAGGGGAAGATGCAAAAAATCTGGATGAGTATTCAAGGGCAGAAACTGAAAAATTTAAGGCAATGGTCAATAAAATCAGGCAGACCTTGAAATTGACAACCCTGAAATACCAAAGATTAGAGAATTTGGTAAAAGCCATCGGTCTTCCCAAGGAGAAATTGTGCACCTACTGCTGGGACGGCGTCGAGATTAAATAAAGGAATAAAAGGAAAGGCTGCTTTTTGTTAAAAAAGTTGACTGCCCGCTTTTCACTATCCCCTTCTTAAATCCTTTTGGATCAGACTACTATTTTATACTTCACAATTGTCGGCGCTTCGTTTTCGTCGCTTTCGACGATAAAAAGGGAATCGCCGGAGATCGCAAGAGGATGCTTCATCAAGTCCTCTTGCTCTATTTTCTTTGAGAGCGGCAAGTAAAAATTATTAATGTACTGCCCTTCTCTGTTGAAGACATCAACCAGGATTCCCTTCTTTTCATCCCGGGTCGATGTCAAAACCCAGATATTATCTCCATGAATAAGGCCTCGCTGGATATCGTTGTAATAATCAACCGGCGCCTCAAGTGTATATTGATACGGCTTGGCTTCTTTTATTTTTTCTTTCCCGTGCCTCTGTCTAACGCTTTTGTAATTTCTATTGAATGTCCGGACAATCTGATTCTTTTCCAAGTCCAGCACTTTGAGCAAATAATCCTGGGTATGATGGATGATGAGATATCTGTTGTCGTACAAAGCGCAGGAAAAGTCGGTGATATAATTGGCAATTATTGCATTCGGCAATCTTTTGGCAAACCACTTTGTTGGAAAAATATGGCCTGTTTCTTCAATCTTTCCCTCTTCAGAGACGAGCGAAAGACTCCAGTCAACCTTGATGACCTCAGGTTCTGCTCCTTCTTTCTTGAGCACAGGAAAGGAGTTTCGAGCCATGATGTATCTATTGTTAAAAACTGAAATCAATCGACTGACCGCCTTTTCAGGCCTGAACTCTCTGATAAGCTTCCCTTCTCTGTCCATCCTGACAATTTTATTCGGGCGAGCCTGATGGACAATGATTTCATCGCCATTAAAAAGATAATTCTCGATTGACTGAAATTCACCAGGCCCCTCCCCTTTCCTGAAGAGGTTCTTCACAAGTTTTCCCTTTGTGTCGAACTTTAAAAACTGCTCTCCATCGACAACAAAAAGGCTTCCGTCAGGCGCAACTTTGATATTCACAGGATTTTTAAAATAAAAACCGCCCTGCTCATCGCTTATTCTCATTTCCTCTCTGAGCTCAAGAACTCTTCCCGCCTTTTTACTCACAGGCTTTGTTGGGTTCTCGATGACCTTCTGCGAGAAAGCTCCGGAAACGAGACTCATGACCAGGAAAAGGACAGTTGCAAGCCTCATATCTTCTCCTCTTAAAGAGAAATTCTTCATGCCATAGGCATCTACGCTATGCAATCTTTTTCTGTTTACTACAAGGGCTCAAACTCTTTGATTAATCTAAGATTGTTCTCGTGGGCAGCGGCATTCAGGCCGCCAGCCAGTGCAGCAGAAAAGGAAACTATTATCTTTTCGATGGACAATTCAGAAAGGCTAAATCGTCTATTTCGGTCGTCTCATTTCCGTTTATCTTGCCCACATTAAATCGGAGAAAGCTTATGCGGTCGCCGGTGATGCTATCTCTTCAATTTTTTGTTTAAAGATTTTAGAAACCGGTCCATCTCTATCTTTCCCCTTTTTGCTTGACTCTCAGGCCCAGCTACTTGACAAGCTAAAATTGCCCCGCCTTTGCTCTCTTTTATAAGAAAATTCAGATGGAAAACGCGGATGATATCTTCTTTTGTTCTAGTAATTTCTGCTATTTTAACTCCACCTTCATACGTTCCGTCTGCTTTTTTCTCCCTAGAAACGGGGAACTCAAAAGAACTTATTTTCACCTTTTTAAGGGCTACGATTCGTCCTGCGGCTCTGTTCGTCGCATATTCACCAATATTGATATCAGATAGAGTCTTGATGCATTCTGCCCAGAGTTCATCCGGTGTGACGTTGTCATACATGATTGATTCCTCAGCAATAATCTTTTCTCCCGCCGGAATCTCTAAACTGGACGTGACCTTTTTTCCCTGCTGGGAAGTCGCACAGAAAGAGAGAGAAAGACAGACCAGGCCTAGCACTAAAATTTTTTTTATCATTTTTCCCTCCATTTAAAGAAGCATAATTATTTCGTTTTAATCACAACGGCAAAGAGTGCGTCAGTGCATCATTATCTCGATTTCTCCATCCCCTCATCGTTAAGGATTATGCATCACAACGTGAAGGGATGTCAAACCAATATAAACTCTATGACAAAAAGTGGGGTAAAGAGGGAACAATTTTTTTGGTTATTCCGTACCTATTTAAAAAGGAGGTAAGAGATGAAGAGAATATTTATCCTTTGTGCTCTGCTGCCCCTATTCTTCCTTGGATCAATCAGCTACGATTCTGAGCAAAAACAAAAATCAGCTGAAGAAATGATAAAAGATTTCGCTGCTTCTTACCAGGAAAAAGCAGCAACAGAAGAAAAAGCAGTTTTTGGAATTGAAATCAAAGGGGAAGGCGGAGGGGATTGGTCCATCCAAATAGGGCCGGAGAAAAAAGTCGCTGTCCTTCAAGGCATGCCAGAAAAGCCAACCTTTTACTTTACGACCGACCTTGAAACCTTAAAAAAAATCTATAATGGGGAGCTTAGCGCCATGACCGCTGCTGGCCGGGCAAGAGCAAGCGAGTCAGCCCCTCTGGATATCAAATTCACGGAAGGCGCTCAGCCATCTCCAGAAATCTGGGAAAAAATCCTTCATTATGGCTTTCATTTCTTTGCGATGGGAAGCCCGGAGATTGTCTTTTTCGGGGAAGAACACAGCCGCTTCATTCATGGCGGAAATATGGTCGTTTTCTACTACGCTAAAGGACTGCGCACAGCCTGGTGTCAGATAAAAAAGGGGATGGTCATCAATAAAGAGGAAAGAGACCAGACCAATCCCTTCCCTTCTCTTTTCATCTGCACCAGAGGCGAGGGCCAAGCCAAGCTGGGCGGCAAGGTTATGGCTGTCAAGAAGGGAATGATGGTCTATATTCCTGCTGGAATGTCTCACACGGTCTGGAATGAGGAAGAAGAGCCTTTGGAAGGAATCCTCATCATGTTCGGCGAAGGAGCCTAATTTCCAGGCTTAAAATTTCGATGAATAACCTTTTCCTGCTTTTTATTTGTCTGCCAGAGCGAAGACCGTTAAAAAGGCGAGCCTGGATACTTTTTCAATGGTTTCACCGCTGACCTTGTCCACGCTGTCGCTTGTCTGATGGTAGTCATCAGTCATGTTGGTCATAAAAAACACCCAAGGAACCTTGGCCGAGGCAAACGAGGAATGGTCGCTTCCACCCATTCCCCGCCCAAGTTCTCCGCTGGCTTCGCGCAAAAGCAAATCCATTCCCACTGTCTGGTCGGCATTCTTCAGGATGTCTCCCAAACCAGCTCCTGCTGAGAATGAAACAGGCAAGAAATTAGCTGGCTTGATTTTCTTGAGAAGCTCCTGCGTACCCTGGACATTGAACATCCGGGACATACGGCTAATGCTTTGCTCGTCATAGGGACGGCTGATCATATCCATGTTGACATAAGCTAGTGTCTTATCCAGGGGAAAGGCAGGATTCTGGACATAGTAGCGGGAGCCCAGAAGGCCTTCTTCCTCGCCTGTCCAGAGGCAGAAGAGGATGGAGCGTTTAGGCTTTTCCGGATTGGCCATAAAGGCCCTAGCTAGATTCAGGACACCCACCGAGCCGGAGCCGTTGTCGTCGGCGCCGTTAAAAACATAGTCTTCCCATTTCCCTAGGTGGTCAAGATGAGCGCCGATGACCACAACCTCGTTTTTCAAGGCCGGGTCTGAGCCTTCGACATAAGCCAAAACATTCGAACCCCGGACAAGCGCGCTTTTTGCGGTTGTGGAAATGGTCAGCCTCGTTCCGAGCAATTCCATCGAGGCCGGCTTGAGTGTCTCTTCAATCTTTTTCTGAAGGTCTTCGATTTTTTGCCCGGCACCTTCGAGAATGGAGTTGGCCATCTCCCGGGTGATGGTGATGACCGGCGAATCTTCCCCGGGCATCTGCCGACTAACACCGGGAATCGAAAGGCGCCTGCGCGGCCTGTTCATCGCCGGCCGCTCGTCGGAGACTCTTCTCGGCCCGGCAAGGCTTTTGTACATGTCGGCGTCTTTGACGGAGTTTTGCACCTGGAGAATGGCTGCTACCCCGAGTTTGGCAATTTCGCGGGTCTTTGAAAAGCCGCCGCCGCGGGCAAAGGGGCCAAAAGCAACAGCCGGAAAATATTTATCTTTCAACTCTTTTTTCTGGAAAGGAGAATTGGGATTGTCCTTTCCCGGCGCCTCAGAAATGATCAAGACGATTTTTCCCTTGACATCGAGATTCTTGAAATCATCATAGCCGATCCCCTTCTCTGTGATTCCGTACCCGGCAAAAACAACAGGAGCCTCGAGCGTTTCAGCTGCGGACGAGATGCTCATGAAATCAGAGCCTGACTGGAAAACACGTGTTTTGGAAAGAGCGCCTTTTTTGATTTCCAGGTTGATCTGACTTGAGGTCTCGAGGATTTCTTTCATAACAAGTTCCTGAAAATAGCTCTTTTCCTGAGGAGGCATCTGGGCTCCTTCAAGGCCCCTGCCCCTAAACATCATGCGGCCCATTCCGGGGACATCGCCTGCTGGCTTTAATTTCCACAACGAAAGCAAAGAAGCCGCATATTCGGCAGCGAGCTGATATCCTCTTGTCGCTGTTTCTCTTCCTTCAGCAAGGTCCGAAGAAATGTAGGAGAGCATTGTCAGAGAATCTTTGGCCGTAATCGAGTCAAAGCCGGCTTTCATTCTTTCCGGCGCAGCCTGGACCTTCTCGACAAGCACCAAGTTTTTTAAGATATCTTCGGGCTTGGGCTGCTGCGGGGCTTGAGCCTTTAAGGCAAAGACCATAGTGACGACAATGAGAATCGAAATGACAGACTTTTTCATCTCATTTTCCTCCTTTGATGATTTCCTTATGCTTGACTGCCATCTCCATCTTGGATCCATTTTAATTTTGACGAAAATCTATAATAATTTCTTCCCAAAATTTTTTAGAGGAAAAGCGGCTGAGATATTGCTTTCAAATTCTGATAAATATTTTTTTCCGATAGAGCGGAAGCATTATTCCTATCCAGAGTATGATGAGAAAAATCGGGTAGATGAGCGACCCAATATACACACCTGCCCAGGGAGCGAGAAGCTTGTCGTAAATGTATGCTTTTAAAGGCAAGACTTTGCCGCCTGCCGAAACCTTGATCAAAGCCATCAACTTGACCATCAAAGTCGAGCCGACATAGACAGCGATAGCATTGGTGCCCAAAATAATAAAGGGCGCGGCCCATTTTCTTATTTTCATCCCGTCTATCAGGAGATAACAAACTCCGAGGAGAATAAGGGCGAGCCCAGCGGTTAGAAGCACGTAGGTGCTTGTCCAAAGCTGCTTGTTTATGGAGAAGAACGGATGGAGGAGAAGCCCGGACACGGTGAAAAGAATGCCGGCGATGAAAAGGCCTGCTATCTTCTCGATAATTGTCCTGGAAGAGCGCAGCCAATCTCCGGTCAGGGCTCCCAGCAGAGTTGTGGCGATTGCAGGCAGTGTGCTCAGAATCCCTTCAGGATCAAAAGTCGGTTTGTAAATATGGCCGGCAAGAAGCTTGGTGTCGAGATAGCTGCAGAGATTTCCCTCATAGCTCAAAACTCCAGCACCATATCCTGGAACAGGGACGAGCTTCATGATGAGCCAGTAGCCTGCCAGAAGAAAAAAGGTTGTCATCGCCCTTTCCCTGACTCTGGTGTTGATGAAGAGCAGGGAGGCGAAAAGGTAACAGAGGGCGATGCGCTGCAGAACGCCTGGAATTCTGAGTGTCGAAAAATTAAAGCGAGGGATGAGAGCCAAAAGAATTCCAAGGGCAAAGAGCATGATGCTTCGCCTCACGATTTTAAGATACAGCCCAGGCTTTTCTATTCCCTTCTCGATTTTTCTTGAGAATGAAAGGGAGATGGCCACACCGACGATAAAAAGAAAAAAGGGAAAGACGAGGTCTGTCGGCGTCCAGCCGTGCCACTCGGCGTGACGCAGCGGAGGAAAGACATAATCCCAGCTTCCCGGATTATTGACCAGAGTCATCCCGGCGATGGTCATCCCCCGGAAAACATCCAGCGAGGAAAGGCGTTCTTCGGCCATTTATTATTTAATTTCTACAAGAATGATAGCCAAAATTTCTTTGCTGTCAATTACTGAGTTTCTTTTCTTGACACCAACGATTCCCTGGCAATATATTTCCTTCAAGGTGACTGACTATGAAAAAAGCCATCACTCGGAGAGATTTTATCAAGGGAAGCACCTTTGCCGTCTTAGGAGCTGCCGTGGGATTCCCGGCCCAACAGGCAAAGAAAACAAGAGTTGTTCTCATCCGCCAGGCTAACGTTATCGATGAAAATTCAAGAATCGACGCGGAGATCATTCAGAAAATGCTCGATGAGGCGGTGATGACCTTGTTCGGCAGGGATGACCCGCTTGAAGCCTTTCAAGAGCTGGTGAAGCCCGATGAAATTGTCGGGATCAAAAGCAATGTCTGGTCCTATCTTCCCACTCCTGCGGAGGTCGAGAGGGCAATCGAGCGCCGGCTGGTCGATATCGGGATCAAGAAGGAGAATATCAGCATCGATGACCACGGCGTGCGGACAAACCCGATTTTCCTCAAGGCGACTTCGCTGATCAATGTCAGGCCTCTGCGAACGCACTACTTGGCCGGAGTCAGCGGCTGCATCAAAAATTACATCATGTTTGCCGAATCTCAAGAAGCCCTTCATCCCAACAATTGCTCGGAGCTTGGCTCTGTTTTCAAGCTGCCCCAGGTTTTCGGCAAGACTCGCTTGAATATCCTTTGCGCCTTGACTCCGCAGTATCATGGACGAGGCCCTCATTATTTCAGCCGGAGGTATGTCTGGAATTATAAAGGCCTTATCGTCAGCCAGGACCCGGTTGCCACCGACACTATCGGCTTGAGGCTCATCATGGCCAAGCGCGCTGAGCAGCTGGGAAAGGGGCAAGAAATTCCCCCGGTCCCCAGGCATATAGAAGTGGCTGATGTCAAGTATGGGTTGGGCACGAGCGATATCAACACAATTGAGCTGGTCAAGCTGGGCTGGAAAGAGGATATTCTGATATAAAATTGGGAGATGAAACAGTGCCTTTAACAAAAAAAGCCCTCTTGGCCCTGCTCATCGCCGCCCTCTCCATCCCAACCACAGCCAAGTCCTCGACGGCGAATATTGAATACGTGAGCAGCATACTCTGGTCAAAAGCCTATGACCTGAAAATAGCCGGAGATTATGCCTACTGTGCTTTCTTGAACGGCCTGGTCATCCTCAATATTTCGAACAAGAGAAAACCTGAATTTGTCTCCAGGCTCTTTCTCGGCGGCGGGTTCGACGTCGATTCAAAAGAAAGCCTTGTCTTTGTCGCAGCGGGAAAAAAGGGTCTGAAGATCGTCGATGTCTCAGACATTAAAACACCTACTCTTAGGGGCTCCTACGATACTCCTGGTGAGGCGCGAAGCATAGCTTTAAAAGGTGATTATGCCTTTGTTGCCGATGGTGTCTCAGGCCTGTTGATAATAAACATCAGCGACCCCTCCTCGCCCAAACTAACCGCTTCTCTGGATACTCCCGGTTCAGCCGAAGGCATCACCCTGAATGGCAACTATGCTTTTGTTGCAGACAGGGAATCCGGTCTTCAGATAATAGATATCAGCTCTCCCTCCACTCCAAAGCTCTCAGGCTCCTATGATACACCCGGCACTGCAGAGAGAGTGGCTGTAGCCGGAAGCTTTGCCTATGTTGCCGACGGCTCGCCCGGATTACAGGTTATCGATATCAGCCATCCAGCTGCCCCGGCTCTTGCTGCCTCTTTCCAGACTTCAGGCTATGCTCATGGAGTGGCTGTTAGCGGTGATTACGCCTGCGTCGGGAATATTTACGACGGCGCCTTCCAGATAATAAGCATCAGCGACCCAAAGGCGCCGGTCCTTATCGCCACCCGTAAGTACACCATGTACAACGAAGCCTGGGATGTAGTTATGAGCGGCGACTATGCCTATGTTGTGGATTATTTCGCAGGCATCCATATTCTTTCTCTCAGTAACCCCTCCAATCCCCAGCTTATCGGCCTGTATTACACTCCAGGTTCAATCATCAGCGCTGCGGTCAAGGGAAATTATGTCTATGCTGTCGGCGATCTCTCCGGTTTGCAGATCGTTGATATCAGCGACCCCTCCCGCCCGCAGCTTGCAGGCTGGTTCGGACGCATGCGCGGCGTTCATGGGTTGGCTGTGAGCGGGGATTATGTCTTCATTACGGACAGATGGTCTCTGAGCATATTCAACGTCAGCGAGCCGGCGAGGATAAAGCAGATTAAGATCCTTGCCTTGCCCGGAGTGCCGCGTGCTGTAGTCGTCCGCGGAAACTATGCCTACCTGACATCGGACCATTCTGGCTTTCACATTGTGGATATCAGCAATCCCTCTTCGCCTTCGGTCGTCGGCTCTTATGGAATGGGGGGCTTTGCCTACGGCCTGGACGTGGATGGAGGCTATGCTTACATTGCCAACAGCGACACCGGCTTTCATATTGTAGATATCAGCACGCCTTCTTCGCCCAAACTGGCAGGCTCAATTAAAACACCGGGCCTTGCCTCTGCGGTTGCAATAAGAGGCAATTATGCTTATCTGGCTGACGGACCCTCAGGGCTCCAGATTTTAGATGTCAGCCTTCCGTCTTCTCCGCGAATTATAGGCTCTTTAAAAATGGATGGCTTTACGAATGGAATAGCCTTCGACGGAAATATTGCTTTTCTCTCGGATGAAACTTCCGGTGTTAAGAAAATTGACATCAGCAATCCAAAGGCTCCCAAGCTTGTCGGCTCATTTAGAACTCCGGGCGAACCAGCTAGCGTTGTCATTCGCGGCGAATACATCATCGTCCCTGATGCCTATTCGCTGCTGATCCTGAAAAGCAACTAACTCGAGACCACCGCCCGCGAGCTCGAGAAATAACGCAATAAATGACCAAAAGATCAATTGCGCCTTTATTCAAAAGAGAATGAAAAACTGAAAATTTTGGAATCAATGAAAAAAATTCTTGATTTTGAGCGTCTATCATAGCTGAGCCGGAGAACCATAATATCTCCATTGATAGCGAGGGATAATATGAAGAGGACTCTGTCAGATTTTATAAGAATTTTTTTTGGCCTTCTTCTTATTTCACTTATTCTCAGAGCCTCGGCAGTGAAAAAAAATTGCGCTCAAGATCTATCCGCCCAAGGAACTCTTGCCCTTGAAAGTCTATCGGGGAAGGGAAGATATCTTCAAACCCTATCTGGGCAAGGAAGATTAGTCCTCTTTGTTTTCGATTTCGAAAGCCTTTCCTGTCCGTTCTGTCTGGATTCTTTTAAAAGCTTTTTTGAAGCTCTCCAGTCCAATGGCATGCAGAATTCAGCCGTTGGAGTCCTGAGTTTTAGAGACCCGGGAGGTGCAGAAACCGACGAGCGTTACACAAGGATTGTTGAAAAAAAACTAAGAGGCTTTATTCTCGGGAACAATATTGAATTCCCAATTCTCCTCGATAAATTTCATATCTTCGATGGAATAAATCTCAAAGAGCCAGCCATCTTCCTCTTCGACCTCTCACAGGGAATGCTCAAAAAATACAAATTTCCGCTAACAAAAAAACAGCTCGAGGAAATCTTTAACGGCCAGAAAAAAGATTAATTCTTCCACTTATCAGCTTAGGGGAATTGCTTCAAAATCTCCTCGCCAAAATCCAAACAGTCTTTCCTTTGAAGCCTGTCGTAGTCCTCGAAAGGACGATTGCCTCGCTGATAAAAGCCTTCGAGCATCTTGTAATCATCCGGGCTCAGCAGCCTCTTTGTTAGCCGGCCTGAGAAAGACTTTTTAAGATCAACCTTCGCTCCACAAAGACTGGCCAACTGGTCAAGATACTGGTTGGCGCGCTCACTCCCTCCTGCGCCGCAGACAACAAAACCAGCCTTTGTTTTACTGGAAATGAGCGAAGCATTTTTGCTGATATAGGATTCCAGAGGCTCGGCAATTTTTCCGCCATAAATTCCAGAGCCGATGATCAAATAATTAAATGAAGAAAGGTCCGGGTTCTCGCGAGCATCAAAAACATCGGCGATGGCGCCCATCCCTTCCGAGATCCAAACCGCGGCATCCCGGTTGCTCCCGTATCGGGTGCCGAAGAGAACAGCCCATTTGTTCTTGCTCGGATTGGGAAAGAACTTGAGAGGATAGCCTTCAGAGGCCAATAAAGTTATCCCTCCGCCAATTAAAGCCGTTTTCATGAATTTTCTGCGCTCCATCTAACCTCCTTTTTCTGTCAAGCATAGCAAAAATCACCTTTCATGCCAAATGTTTACTATAAAAATCGAAGATGCAGCTCAGAATTTTTATAGAAAAAAGGCAATTTTAAAAAGCAACCAGTTTGGCACGAATTTCGTATATTATATTTAAGGAAAAAAATAGATAAAAAGGATCGATCATGATCTTGAAAGAAATCCTGGAAAAGATAGTCGCAGCCGGTGAACCGATTCTTTTATGTGACCATAACAGAGAATGGGAGGCGTCTGCACTTCTCGAGAATCTCTCAGAATTTATGCTTAAAAGGCAGGCCTACCTCCAGTCGGGCTTGTACATTGCGGAAATCAATGATGGTGGTTATCTCGGCCGCGTGATGTACAGGATAAAGAGAAAAGCACAATTCAGGTAACTTTAGAGGGCAACCTAAAACGCCTCTTTTGTCCGTATTCGGGCATTATCTGTCCGCTCTTGCAGTTTAAAGAATTCCCTTCTCAAGCATTATTCATGGCTATCTCTATTTGACATCCTTATTGCGCTGAATATATATCTTAAATCCTATCAAAATCAAAAAAGAAAGAAATCTTGCCTGAAGAAGAAAATCCATAAGCTTGGAAAAGCTTAGAAGATTAAAAGAATAAAAAAATTCATGGTATAATCCATAACAAAAAGTTTATTTGAAGATGAAAATTTGTTCTTCTTCCCTAGTTCTTCTGTGGAGGAGAATTCTTCCGCAAACTTTTCTTTTATCTCTGTTGATCAATAATGTTTTCTCCCAGGCCGAATCTCTTCGAGTTGTCACCTTCAAAGTCGCAGCCGATGAGGAATTCAGGTTCAAGGCGATGTGGCCTGCAGCGATTCGGCAGTTGATCAAGGAGGCTTCCAAAGCTTTTGAAAATCATTTCAACATAAGGTTTGAGGTTAAGTCTTTTGAGAACTGGCCCTCAGACAACAGCATAGAATCCACGCTTGAACTGTTGAATGACCTTAGAAAAAAAGTACCCAAGGCCGACAACGATATCGTCCTGGGCTTCACTTCCCAGCCTCGCCTCATAGACGACCTCTCTGGTGTCGCAACTTACCTTCAAGGTTATGTGGTTGTCAGGGAGCTGCCTTCGAAATATGACATGAAATTCATATTGATCCACGAACTCTCCCACCTCTTTGGAGCTGCAAACCTCAATGATAGAAATTCCATTATGAACAGTGAAAATCCAGGACATGAGTTCGATGAATTCACTGCCCGCATAATTCTTTTAAATAAAAATCGGAATTTTAATCCCAATGTTTTTCCTTTGCCCAAGGATAAACTCGACGAGGCCCTATCCATCTACAGCGAGAGGAAGAAGCTTAACCTGAAAGAGATTGATATTTTTATTCAATCGGCCATATTCTACTTGGAGAAAAAAGATTATGACTCTGTAACAAGAGAATGCCGCCAGGCTATTCAAATAGACCCTGACCTGGCTGAAGCCTATAATCTTTCAGGAATTGCCCTGCGGAGGAAAGGGGAAATCGACCAGGCCATAAGCCAATACCAAAAAGTCCTTCAACTTCAGCCCGAACTCCCTGAGGTTCATTACAACTTGGGTATAGCTTACAGCAAGAGAGGCATGCTCGATGAATCGATTGAAGAATACCAGAAGGCCATCGAGCTCAATCCCTATTATGCCCTGGCTTATTCCAATCTGGCCCTTGTCTATCTTGAAAAGAAAATGCCGGACCAAGCCATCGAAGCCTGCCAGCGGGCTCTGGAGATTTATCCTCAACTGGCTAACGCTCTCTCGGCTTTAGGAGCGGCTTATATCCTTAAGGGCAAACTTGATGAGGCAGAAGACTACTCTCGCAGAGCACTGGAGATAGATCCTGCACTCGCCGGAGCCCACAACAATCTGGGAAGCATTTACTTCAATAAAAAAATGGTTGACCAGGCGATCGATGAATATTTGAAAGCATTGGAGAAAAACCCTGAGTATGGAGAAGCTCATTACAACCTTGGCCTGGCTTATTTATTTCAGAGCTCGTTTGACCAGGCTATCGTCGAATTCGTAGCAGCGATTCGAATCAAACCCGATTATTATCAAGCCTACTCTAATCTGGCCGCCGCTTATCTCGAGAAAAAAATGCTGGATAAAACAATCGAAGCCTGCCTCAAAGCCATTGAAATAAATCCTAACTATGTCAATGCTTATTCCAACCTCTGTTATGCTTACCTTCTCAAAGACATGCTGAAAGAAGCAGAAGATGCCTGCCAGAGGGCGATTGCTCTTAATCCCCTGGTTGCAGAGCCTCACAATCATCTGGGAATAATCTTGGAAAAACAGGAAAAGACTGAGGAAGCAAAGGCTGAGTACCAGAAGGCCGTCGAATTGAAGCCAGATTATCCAGAAGCGCATTTCAACCTAGCCAATCTCTACTTCAAGAAAAACCTCCTTCCTGAATCAGCCCTTCATTACCAGAAAGTCATAGAAAACAAGCCTGGATTTGGTCAGGCACATAACAATCTTGCTGTTGTCTATTTTTATCAGAAAAACTACGCCCTGGCCTTTGAACACATGAAAAAAGCAGAGGAGTTAGGCGCCGTAGTCCAACCCGATTTCAAAAAAGAAGTCTTGAAAAAGGTCAAAAAATAAAGCCGGAAAGCTAAGCTGAATCCCTCCTTTCCCTCCTCCTTCTCCAGTCTTTGATATTCGTATAGGTCGAAGCGAAAAGAGCCAGGAGAAGGAAGAGAACAGCAAAAAAATCGACGAGCGTTTCTTTCGTCTCCAGCCCGCTTAAAGAATCGATGAGAAATTTTGTGTAGGCCGACGGCATGTCGCTGTAGCCCAATTTCATCCTCACCTGCCAATGCCAATCCGTGGATGGACAGTATCCAAAACCGTACCATATGCCCAGCACAGTCCAGGAAAAGGCTGTCAACAAGATGACAATGAGGTTGGCTACTCTCGTCTTCCTCCATATCCAGCCAAAGAGGATGAAAACCATCAGCGCCGAATGGAAGACGAAGAAGAACTTATCCAGAAAAGCATACACGGATCTCTCCAAGATTTTTCATAAACCTGAGACAGGTATTTGAGAAAATCCTCTATTCTTCATTTCTCCCGATTAAATTTACTACCAGTATTCTTCTTTTTCAAACAAAAATGTTGTCCTTGTAACAAAAAGAGGACTGTCCCCTTTTTGACAACCGCAGGCAACAATACTATTTTATTTTTGATGAAGGAAAGCTATCCGTCAATTCTGACTCCGGACAGCAAGCCCTTTGACCCTGTGGATATTGCTCATCAAACCGAGGGAATTGTCTCCAGAGAAAAATCAAGAAAATACACTCATTTCTACTGCACCGGAGTCTACGGCGGGATTTCGACAGGCTATACAGTCGGCTGCTGCTTGAGATGCGTCTTCTGTTGGGTCGACTGGTCGAGGGACTTTCCTCTTCAGGAAGGCGATTTCTTCTCTCCCGAGCAGGTTTTTCATAGCCTGGTCAGCAACGCAAAAAAAGAAAAAGTGGGGAAAATCCGAATCTCTGGAGGAGAGCCGACCCTCTGTCCTGACCATCTCCTTTCAGTCTTGGATTTAGTCAATAAAACAAATTTATTATTTATTCTGGAGACAAACGGCATTCTCTTCGGGGAGAGCCTTGATTATGTTAACAGATTGAAAAAATATAATAATATTCATGTCCGGGTTTCGCTCAAGGCCGGGAATGGAGAGGGGTTTGAAAAGAGGACAGGAGCCAAAGCAGAATTCTACGAGCTTCCCTTTAAAGCCATAGCGAATCTGAAAAAAGCAGGAGTGAGTTTTCATGTGGCGGCCATGACCGATTCTCGGCTGATGCCCGGAGAAGAAAGAAAAATGATGCTGGCTAAACTCAGAGCCATCGGCTATAAGGACTATCTTGAAGAGGAGCGCTGCGACCCTTACCAGACAACAGTGGAAAGGCTTAAGAGAGCAGGCTTTGAATTATGGAAATAGCTTCTCACATAATTCTGGTGTTGTAAAAACATGATTGAAGCTATTCTCTACGAAAAGTTACCTGATGATGTCGTCCAATGCCATGTCTGCCAGAGAAGATGCCTGATTAAGGATAGTCAAAGAGGATACTGCCGGACAAGGCTCAATCGCCATGGAAAGCTTTATTCTTTAATCTACGGCCTTGTCTCTACGATTATGGTCTCACCTATCGAGAAAAAGCCTGTCTATCATTTTTTTCCTGGCTCAAGATGGCTCTCCCTAGGAAGCTATGGCTGCAACTTCCGCTGCCCTGGCTGCCAGAACTGGGACATCGCCCACTCGGAGGTGAGAGAGGAGATAAGATTCGCCAAGATGACTCCGCCAGAAGAATTGATCAAGATTGCCCAGAAAAGCAAATGCCTTGGAATCTCCTGGACATATAACGAGCCGACTCTCTGGTTTGAGTATACTCTGGAAGGAGCAAAGCTGGCGAAAAAAAATAATCTTTACACTAATTACGTCACCAACGGGTTAATAACCTCTGAAGCGCTGGATATCATCGGTCCTTATCTAGATGTCTTTCGCGTCGATTTAAAAGGATTCTCCGATGATTCTTACAAGAGGATTGCCAATGTGAATAACTTCTCTGGAATTCTGGAGGTGATCAAGAGAGCCAAGCAAAAATGGAAGATGCATGTCGAGGTCGTGACTAACATCATCCCTGGAATGAATGACAATGAAGAAGACCTGAGCCGGATGGCTTCCTGGATTTGCAGTGAATTAGGCAAAGATACTCCTTGGCATCTCACCCGCTTTTTTCCCCACCTTAAGCTCTCCCATCTCCAGGCCACACCGATAGAAACCTTGGAAAAGACAAGGGAGATAGGTTTGAACAGGGGCTTGAGCTATGTCTACCTGGGAAATGTCTTGGGCAGCGTAGGAGAAAATACATTCTGCCCCAATTGCGGACAAACTCTTATTGTCAGAGAAGGATTGGAGACGAAAGAAATTCTCTTGATTCAGGGGAAATGCAAGTTCTGCAATCAAGCCATCGCCGGGAGGTTCGAGGATTAAAGTGATAAAGTGCCGCATGGTTGAGCAGGGATTCAAAACAGGAAGCTGTCTAACTCGAGTGGGAAATGGCTTTAAGAAGGCTTGCGATGCCACTTTGAATTTAAAAGACAATCAATGGCGTCGCCTGATCAAGTCTGCCCATCTCTCCCGGCCAGAACACTATTTCTCCATCTATCAATCAGGATGCAACCACAACTGCTTGAAATGCCATTCCTGGGAATTTTCCCAGCAAGCTGAAGGAACATGGCTTTCAGCAGCAGAAATCGGCTCGATCGCTAAGGAGTATGAAAAGGAGGTTACTGTCCTGGAGCCGAGAGAGAAAGCCACGATGTGGCACGGCACAGACTTGTGCCGAAGCTGCGGAAGTTGCCTGGTCTACGGAAAGAAGAGCTGGCTCTGCCCAGAAACCTTGCAGCCAAAAGACATCGTTCTCAGCCCTCAAGGATTCGGCCCAGCCAGAAACATCGTGGCTTTTACCGGAGGAGACTTAGCTTGCTGTGTCGATTTCTACTGCCAGGCAGCTGAGGAAATCAAGAAAAAATGCAAGAACATCTGGGTTCTGCTGGAGACAAACGGCTTTGGTCTTATTCCCCAGAATTTGGACAGGCTCAAAGACTCTGGCCTTGATTCCTTCTGGCTGGATATCAAAGCCTATGATCGAGAAATCTACCGCAAGCTCTGCGGCACGACAAACGAATGGATATTGAAAGCGCCCGAAGAGATATTAAAGAGAGGCTTTGTCCTCGAAGTCCTTACCCTCTTCATTCCTGGCTGGGTCGAGGATGAGGAGATTAAGAAAATTGCACAGCTCATTTGTGTTCTAAACCCAGAAACCCCGACAACTATCCTCGCCTTCTTTCCTCAGTATGAGATGAAAGATGTGAGGTCTCCTAAACTATCCGAAATGCTCAGGGCTTATCATCTGGCAAAAGAGATTGGGTTGAGCAAGGTGAAGCTCGGAAACTGCGGCATCTTCACCAGAACCAATCAAGACTGGGAGTTTCTTTTAAAGGAAGTCGGCAAGGAAGGAATCGGATAAAAGCTTGTCCTTGCCTTTTTCTTATTAATCTGAATCGCCGCTCAGCAAGATACTCTTAGCTAAACTGGCAGCCTGGATTTCAAAAGCGAGGGAAAGATTATTATTTTATATGACTTTGATAAGCGCCGTCTTTATTTAATACAAACGCATTAACCAAAATGTCATTGCGAGGAACGCAGGAGATTCCTCGCTCTGCTCGGAACAGGCTGTGCAATCTCATCAAACTAAGAGATTGTCACGGCGCTTCGCGCTTCGCAATGACAATGTAAAAACACTTAGTGCCTTTGTATTAGTAGCTATCCCTCAAGGAAATAACGGTCAGAGATTTCTCGAATTTTGAAGGGTCTATTTCTTCATCGGAAAGGAATTCAACTTCGTAGATTCTGCCGGGAATCATGTCGAAGAAATTATCAGAAAATCTTCCTTTAATGCCAGGAGCAGAGAGGTAAACATCCTTGGCAAACTTTGTGCTTTCCAGAGTGACTGAAATCTTCTTTCCTTGAATCAAGACTTTCTTTTGAATCTCCGGTTTGGGAAGGTAGACTCTTTTCAGCTCTGAGAAGTGATGGATGTTGGAGCTAAGGGCATTATCCCCCTTGACTAGTTCGAAATAGAAATAAGCTTCATTCTCAGCAGAATCCTTCCTCAGCTCATCCAGGGATTTGGCAAAAATGATGCGGCTTGTCCTTGGCTCAAGCCTGACCGAAATTGAATCTTGGGCAATCACTTCACCCTCATATTTTCTAACCTGCCAGCGGAGTTCGGCATCGACAGGCTGAGAAAGGTCAGAGATGCCGTAGACGTTCAAGACATTTCCTGAATCTATCGCAGCCACAAGGACTGGATTATAAAATCTTTTGGCGTAATAATGGAGGGCTTTCCAGTTTCCAAAGTAATCTATCCCTGACCAGGAGGCGACCTGCCAGCAGTCGTTTATCTGCCAGTATAAAGAGCCCATGGTCCTCGGCATCTGGCTGCGGAAATGCTCTGCGCCAATCTTCATCCCTTCGGCCTGAAGAACCTGGCTGAGCCAGAGCAAAGATTCAAAATCTTTGGCAAGCCGGTAATCGTCGAGCATGTATTGAATGATAAGCCTGTTGCCCCGAGGGTGCTTCTGATGCTGCTCCATGACCGGAGAGGTGATGTTCCGGTCTTCGGGAAGAGTGTAAGTTTTTACCGTTTCGATCAGCGGAAAAGACTGAAACCCGAATTCGCTGAAGAAGCGGTGAAATTTCTTCCGGTACTCCTTGAATGGCTCCTGTCCATGCCAGATTCCCCAATAATGCATGTCTCCGGATTTATCAGAGCGGGGGTCTCCGATTTTCTCCGAATGCGGCGAGCTCGGCCAATAGGGCCGCTTCGGGTCATAGGCTATAACCGCTTCAGGAAGGATTTGATGGAATATCTTTTCATAATCCTCCCAGAGCTTCTGAGGGAGAGTTTGTTTCCATCCCCAGAAAAACCAGCCCTCTTCGCATTCATTGTTCCCGCACCA
>CAZJXZ010000004.1:0-39305 GCA_964549955.1 uncultured Eubacteriales bacterium | reverse complement strand
ACATCATCATCTCTGAGGAAGGGACAGCAAAAATCACAGACTTCGGAACATCAGCTTGGTTGGAAAATCTCCCCTATGCTTCAACGCGAATTGGCTCTCCTCCCTACATGGCACCCGAACAATTCCTGGGAAAGGCAAGTTTTTTTTCGGATATCTATTCGATCGGATGCATATTTTATGAAATGCTTATCGGCCAACCTCCTATCGTCGACCCTGATCCCTTCAAGATCTTAGAAAGAGCAAAAGAAGGGAAAATCAAACCTCCTCGTTTAATCAACAAAAAAGTGCCTAAAGAGGTCAACGAGGTCATCATCAAATGCTTGGCCATCAAAGTTGAAGATAGATATCAAAAGCCTTCAGAAATTATAAGACATCTTGCAGTCTTCAAAGGAAAGGATTCCAAAAAGTCAGAAATGGAAGATATATTGGGAAGGATCAGGGCGAGGGAAAGGACAACAGCGAATTGTTGGAATTGTCGCCGGCCTCTGCCTTACAAGGCGGGAAGCTGTCCTTATTGCGGAGAATCAGTCTGGAAGAAATAAATGAATTTTCGATCAAGCTTCAAAATTCTGAAAAAAGTGAGAAGTTTGACTTCAATCAACAATTGAGATAAGATGAGATTCCAGCTTCAAAAAATCATCATTAAAAAGAATAACATAATCATAGCAGGAGCAATGAATGAGCCCCTTCGATGAGAAAAATGGCAAAGTCTGGATGAACGGAAAACTTGTTCCTTGGGGTAAGGCTCAAATTCATCTCGCTTCCCATGTTATTCATTACGGAAGCTCGCTTTTTGAGGGCTTCCGCGCTTATCAAAATCCAAAAGGAACGGCAATCTTCAGGCTTGATGCCCACATCAAAAGGCTTTATAACTCTTGCAAAATGTACAGGATGGATATTCCCTACACGTCAGAAGAATTCAAGAGTGCTGTCATCGAAACAATAAAAGCCAACAAGCTGAAATCCTGCTATATCCGACCCATTGTCTATCGAGGCTATGGAACCTTAGGAGTTGATCCATTCCCCAATCCCATCGACTGTGCCATCCTTGTCTGGGAATGGGGAAAATATTTAGGGGAAGGAGCTCTTGAGAACGGGGTGGACGTTAAAGTCTCCACCTGGCAGAGGATGGCTCCCAATACGTTTCCAGCCTTGGCCAAATCAGGAGCAAACTATATGAATTCTCAGCTGATAAAAACCGAGGCAATGCTGGATGGATACGCCGAAGGAATTGCCCTTAACGTCAGAGGCCATATTTCAGAGGGAAGCGGCGAGAACATCTTTCTTGTCTTAGAGGGCGTTCTTCATACTCCGCCCTTATCCTCGTCCATCTTGCCCGGGATCACACGGAATACGGTCATCCAGCTTGCCCAGGACCTGAACATTCCTCTCGTTGAAGATACAATTCCGAGGGAGATGCTTTATATTGCTGAAGAGGTCTTTTTCACTGGTTCAGCAGCGGAAATTACACCCATTCGCTCCATTGATAAAATAACCATCGGCAACGGCAAGTGCGGTCCGATGACAAAAGCTCTCCAGAATGAATTTTTTGCCTATATCAACGGAGAAAGAGAAGACAAATACCATTGGCTGACATATATCCAATAATATTTGAGAGGTGTCGACTATGAAAATAGATGAATTATTAAAAGTTGCCATTGAGAGCGAGTCTTCTGACCTCCATCTCAAACCAGGCAATCACCCCATCCTTCGCATCAATGGCCTTCTCAAGCCTTTAACCGCTTTTCCCAGATTAACTCAAGCCAATACTCAGGCTCTTGCTGACCAAATCATGACTCCCTCCCAGAAGAACATTCTCGAAGAAGACTTAGACCTGGATTTGGCCTATAGCTTTCCTGGCTTTGGCAGGTTCAGAGGGAATATCTTCTGCCAGCGAGGATCAATCGCCATCGCCTTGAGGATCATTCCTTTGGAACCAAAATCAATCAAAGAATTGCTCTTGCCAGAGTCCTTGGAAATGATTGCCCTCGAACAGAGAGGCTTGGTTCTGGCCACAGGAACGACTGGAAGTGGAAAAACAACGACTCTTGCCGCTATCATCGACTACATCAACACCCACCGCACAGAGAACATCATCACCATCGAGGACCCGATAGAATATCTCCACAGGGATAAGAAAAGCACAATTTCCCAAAGAGAAGTGGGGGTCGATGTCAAGAGCTTTGCCAGGGGGCTGAGAGCTGCCCTGAGGGAAGACCCAGATGTGATACTTGTCGGCGAGATGAGAGACAGGGATACCATAGAGACCGCTCTTGTTGCGGCTGAAACTGGTCATCTTGTTTTAAGCACCATTCACACTCTGGATGCTCCTGAGACGGTCAACCGGACTGTTTCTGTTTTTCCTCCTCACAGCCAGAAGCAAGTCAGGTTCCAGCTGGCGAGTATCCTCAAGGCAATCATCTCCATGAGGCTGATTCCTCGCATAGGCGGAAAGGGAAGAGTACCGGCCGTTGAGGTCATGATCAACACTCCCTTCATCCAGGAATGCATCATGAACAGAGAAAAAACACATCTCATAAGAGAAGCCATTGAAGCCGGTGTATCTCAGTACGGAATGCAATCCTTCGACCAGTCCATTTATCAGCTCTACAAGGACAAACACATTTCATTTGAACAGGGATTGAGGTATTCATCCAGCCCCAATAATTTTAAATTAAGGGTAGCAGGCATTCAATCGTCCTCGGATATGGCTCTCGAAGAGATGGAATCGAAAATGAGCAAAGTCGACCTTGAGACAGAGACAGACGAAGAAGAAAAAGAAGAAAACTAGTAAATGAGAGCTCAGGAGATAAGAGAAAGCTTTTTAGACTTTTTCGCCAAGAAGAATCATAAAATCGTCAAAAGCTCATCCCTCCTTCCCAAGGATGATCCTTCCATTCTCTTTACCAATGCCGGCATGAACCAATTCAAGAATGTCTTCTTGGGGCTTGAAAAAAGAACTTTCAAGAGAGCAGCCTCTATCCAAAAATGCCTGAGGGTGAGCGGAAAACACAATGACTTGGAGCAAGTGGGAAAAACCACCAAGCATCATACATTCTTCGAGATGCTCGGAAACTTCTCGTTCGCGGATTATTTCAAGAGAGAGGCTATCGGATTTTCTTGGGAACTTATCACCTCGGTTTTTAAGCTGGAAAAGGATAAGATCTATGTCACCATCTATACCGAAGATGAGGAAGCATTCAAGATCTGGAACGAGATTATCGGAGTTAGCGCCGACAGAATATTCCGCTTCGGCAAGCAAGATAATTTTTGGGCTATGGGAGAGACAGGCCCTTGCGGACCCTGTTCCGAAATTCATTATGACCTGGGGCCTGAAATCGAAGAAGGGGCTGCTTCGACACTGATCGAAAAGGGGAGTGACCGCTTCTCAGAACTCTGGAACCTGGTTTTCATGCAGTACGTTCAGGATGAAAAAGGGAAGATGCATCCCCTTCCTTCACCATCGATTGACACTGGGATGGGGCTGGAAAGAATGGCGGCTTCGCTTCAGCGAAAAAAGAGCAATTTCGACACAGACCTTTTCTCTCCTTTAATCGATGTCATCTGTGACCTTTCTCGAAGAGAATATCCTTCTCATGACGAAGGGGATATTTCGGTAAGAATAATCGCTGACCACGCAAGAGCAATATCTTTCCTGATCTCAGACGGCATAATGCCCAGCAATGAGGGGCGCGGATATGTGCTGCGAAGATTGGTACGTCGAGCTTTTAGACATGGGAATTTGTTGGGCATCGAGGAACCCTTCCTCTACAGGCTGGTGGGAGTCGTGAGCGATGTCATGAAAGATGCCTACCCGGAACTCCTCACTTCTTCAAATTACATCTCGAAAGTCTGTCAGTCTGAAGAAAGACGATTTTCCTTGACACTGGCCTCTGGACTTCGCACCTTCGACCAGTATATAAAAGAAACCCAAGAAGAAGGCCATAATGTCATCCCGGGTTCAAAGGTATTCAAGCTTTACGATACATTTGGATTTCCCCTTGACCTCTCGAGAGAACTGGCCGCGGAAAAAAAGATGGGTATCGCTGAAAAGGATTTCTATGCTGAACTCGAAGAGCAGCGTGAGAGGGCACGGCTCTCATGGAAAGGCGGATTCGAACAGAAAGAAAAGAAAACATACGAGCAGCTCAAGGAATTCAAGACCCGCTTTGTTGGCTATGAGGAGGAGAAAGTCCTTGAAGCCGAAGTCCTGGCAATTTTGAAAAATGGGCGTAAGGTCCAAGAGCTCAAAGATGGAGAGAAGGGAGAAATTTTTCTCGACCAAACCCCTTTCTATGCAGAAGCCGGGGGACAAACAAGCGATTCAGGTTTCTTAAAAAATCTTCACTTTTCCGCGGTTATGGAACATGCCTATTTCCCCATACCAGAGCTCATTGCCCATAAAATAAGTGTCATTTCAGGAAGAGTAAAAATCAAGGACAAAGTGGAAGCTGCTGTTGACATCTCTCTGCGGCAGGCCATCAGCAACAACCACACAGCCACCCATCTCCTCCATGCTTCCTTAAGGCAGACCTTAGGAGACCATATCAAACAAGCTGGGTCTCTTGTTACAGCCTCAAGATTCCGATTCGACTTCACTCATTTCGCCCCTTTGAGTCTTTCTGAACTCAGACAGCTCGAATCACTTGTTAACGAAAAAATAAGGGAAAACATTGAAGTGAAGACCAAAATCACAACCCTGGAGGAAGGGTTGAAAGAAGGGGCTGTGGCCATTTTCGAAGAAAAATATGGCGAAAAAGTAAGGATGGTCATTATCGACGGCTTCAGCAAGGAACTCTGCGGCGGTATTCATGTCCGCTCGACAGGCCAAATCGGCCTCTTTAAAATTGTCTCAGAATTCGGAGTCGCTGCAGGAATGAGGAGAATCGAAGCTGTAACAGGCGAAGAAGCCTTGAAGCACATTCAGGAGAGCGAAGAGCTCGTCCTTGAAATGCAACAGGCATTGAACTCGCCGCGAAAAGAGCTTCTCTCCCAAGTTGAGAAATTAAAGACTTCCTTGAAAGAAAGAGAAAAAGAAGCAAAAACTCTTAGACAGAATCTGGCTCAGCTGAAATACGTCGAAAAAGAGGAAGAAATAAGGAAAATTAAGGGAATTTCTGTTCTTGTCCAGAAGGTCAAGGGCCTGAACAATGAAGAGCTTAGAGAATTGGCTGATTCTCTCAAACAGAAGCTCGGTTCGGGTATTGTTATCTTAGGAAGTATCTCAGAAAAAAAAGTCTTCATGGTTAGCGCCATAACCAAAGATTTAACAGCTCGAATAAGGGCTGATGAGTTGATTAAAGAAATCGCCCCGATCTTGGGCGGTGGGGGAGGAGGACGGCCTGATTTTGCTCAAGCCGGGGGAACAAGACCAGAGCAATTGGACCAGGTCCTAAAGAAGGCCCATTCCATCGTGGAAAAGTTGCTTCAATAGGCCAAATCAGCCTTTCTCAATCCCTATCCATGAGCATCGATCGCCTAATGGGTTTAACCGAGGAGGGTTAAAAAAATCTAATCAAAATTCACCTCAAAAGAGGATTGTTTTTGTCTGAGAATTTTGACATTATAGGCAAAGCACTGTGGAGATAGGTGCCAGATGAGGGAGTTTCGAGAATCAAAGCTCAAGGTCATTGTCGTTTTTGGACTTTTATTTTTTATCGTTTTCCCTTTGCTCAAGACAGGAGCCAAAGCTCAGCCCCAAGCTCCGGATGCGGCATACGACAAAATCATCAAGAAAATGGCTGAGAAACACGGCCTTGAACCGGATTTGATTCATTCCATAATTCGTACCGAGTCTAATTATAATCCTTATGCTGTCTCTTCCAAGGGAGCTGTAGGGCTGATGCAATTGATGCCCGAAACAGCAAGAAGGTATGGAGTTCAGAATCCGTTTGACCCAAGCGAAAATATCGAGGGCGGGGTTCTCTATTTAAAGGAACTCTCCCTGCTTTATTCAAAACAGACAAAGCTTGTTCTTGCCGCTTACAATGCCGGCCAGGAAGCCATAAAAAGATATGGAGGGATTCCCCCTTATCCCGAGACTATAAACTATATTGAAAAAGTAAAGGCGAAATATCCGGCATCTTATGTACGAGTTAGAACGAAAATTTACAAATTCCACAATACTTCAGGCGAAATAGTCTTGACAAACTCTTCTTATATTTATTCCTTGAACAAAGGGAAGACAGAAGAGAATTGATTCTCATGACCCAAAAAATCAAAAAGACTCAGAGATAGCCTTTCACCAAAAGGCCACGCGGGATAATTTCAAAAACCGCAGGCAGCTTTCCTACCTGTTCGCCATCAACCTCTATAAGTACTTCTTCTTCGCCGCTTTCAGCATAGGCCTCCACTTTTTGGCCACGGAGCAGCGATATCTTGGGATGAGAGAGGTGAGAGCCGGTATAAATTCTCCAGACATTTCTCAAGAACTCCAAGACCTTCATTCCTTTGACCAAGACGATATCAAAGAGACCATCGTCTAACTTGGCCTCTGGAGCTATCTTCATTCCCTTGCCAAAAATCTTTCCGTTTGAAACCGTACCCACCAAGTATTCCTCTAGGGGGAGATCCTGTCCGTCGACCTTGATCTTGATTCTTTTATTCTTGTAAGCCATGAAAGTCGAGAGCAGACACCTTAGATAAGATGATGCTTTTCTCTTCATCCTGTTCTGGTTCACTCTCCTGACAACCTCTCCTCCTATTCCAAAATCTCCAACATTGAGGAAGAATCTCTCTTCATCCTCTCCAGAATGATTCCTAAATTTCACCGTTCCGATATCTATCCAGGAGGAAGGAGCTTGAGTAATAGCCTTCAAAGCATTTTTGAGTCTCAATGGAATATTCAGACTCCTGGTAAAATCACAGCCAGTCCCGGAAGGAACAATCCCCAGAGCGGCTTGGGGGTTGATGATTCTTTTATTTTCATAAAAGCCGTTAGCGATTTCATTCATCGTCCCATCACCGCCGACTCCGACAATCAGCTCTGACCCATCTTTGATTGCCACTCTTGAAATCTCAATGGCCTGTAAAGGCCTTTCAGTGAACTCGTATTTGAATTCTTTTATGAAATTCTTAAGAGATTCCTTGATATGTCTCCATCTCTTTTTCGTCTTACCCCTGTCCGACTCAGGGTTGACGATCACCTGGGTTTTGAGAAGCATCCGATGCTCCTTGAATTTTCTTTTGGGCTTTTTTTCCGAAGAGAGAGATGCCGAGGATACCACCCAAAGCACCCAATATAGAGAAAAACACGGCTGAAGCTATCAATTGCATAAAAAACCTGAATGCTGAGAATCCACCCTCAAGCCAGTCTTCCCAACCAGAAGGCACCTCCTCCGCATATTCAGCGGCCCATTTCATTATGTTTTGAAAAAATTCTTTTATAAAAGGCCGAAGCGGTATATCTATAAATGAATGCACCACTGCGGCTACGATTCCTGTGAAAATGCCGACAATTGCTCCATCTCCTGAGCTTAAAACATGAGGAGAATCCTTGATAAGAAGGTAGGCAGCAAGCATCGACCCCCCGATAATCCAGATACAGCAGAAGCAATTCACAAAAGGTATGGAAGAAAGTATGCCGCTGACAGCACCTCCGATTAAGGCCGGGACGAATAAATTTGGTTTCTGACTATTCATCCTTCCTCCTTCTCAGCATATTTTCTTTATTCTATTGAGATTTCCATTTGAATTTCAAGGTCTATTTTGGCTGAGGCTAGACTCCAAAAGCAGTCTTTCTCCTTTTCAGCTTTAAAAGAAAATCAATCATTCCCGGAATGAAATAAAAAGGAAGGATAGCACCCCAAATGAAGCCGGTGCTGAAGCGCAGCCAGTTGGCTGCCTTCCAGAGGCGAAGGAAATTTCCAAGGAAATCCACAGCCACAGGCAAGGTGAGCAAGATGAATGTTCGAGCTTTAGGATTAGAAAGATTGGAAAACTTTCTCACTAAAGGAAAAAGCACGGTCCCTGAAAAAAATCCAGAGTAAATTCCCAGACATCGAGCGCATACGGCTAGAGGATAGCTAAAGATGAAAAATGACCGAGAGGGGAGTTGATGGCAGAAAGGAGAAAAGAGAGCATAGATGAAAATATTTAATTCCGATGTCTTGCTTTGTGAATAAGGGGCCAGGAAAATGAGGCCAAGCCAGATGACTGCTCCAATTAATATCAAGGAATAGAGCAAAATTGTTTTTTTTCCATTTAAGGCTTTAATCTTTAATTCCTTATGCCACACAACTCAATTCTTGTCTAGAGCCAACTCTGCAGAGTGGGATGAGAGCCGGCAACATGTTCAGCCTAAATCTATCCCTTTTCAGACTATCCGAGAGCCATGGAGATGTCAATTCTCAAGCAGAGCCATTCTCTTGAGCCCTAATGAATATTGTCGAAATCGGCCTTATAGACGCCATCAATAAATCAGTCAAAGTCATCCAAGAAAAGCCAGATAGCAATTGACAGAATATCTTTCAATGTGTAAATTTGTTTGTTAGATGGTTATGTCTATAGTTTGGACAAGGAGGTCATCATTATGGGAAAAAAGGCAATATTTTTATCATCCTTGTTACTTCTATTCTCGGTCATTTTTCTCTTTCCCCAAAGTGAAGAGGCTCAAAAGATATTAGAAAATAATAGGGCAGGTGTCATTTCCTTGACAGCCTATGGAAACAATAAACAAATTTCTGCAGAAGGTTCGGGATTTGTCTTAGAAAACGGGGTTATTGCCACAAGTTATCTGTTGGTTAGCCAGGCCTTTGCTGTAGAGGGAACAAATTTTCAAGGAAAAAAAGTAAAAATTGAATCAATTTTGGCTGTTGATAAGAACTCGTTCATTGCCCTTTTGAGAACAAAAGGAAAAGAGCCGGCTCTCACCTTGGGAAATTCTGATGATTTGAAAAAAGATAATAAAGTCTTTGCTATAGGTACCGATGAAGTCGGCAATATAGCGGTTTCCGAGGGAACGGTCACCAACATTCAGGAGGTTGCGCCCGGCCAAAGGATTATAGATTCTTCGATTTCTTTTTCAGAGAAATTCAGCGGGGGGCCCGTCCTGAATACAAATGGACAAGCTTTGGGGATGATAATTACTCTTGAAAGGGGATTGAAACTTATCACTCCTTCTAATTTAGTGAAAACTTTGCCGAAAAAGACAGAGGTCAAATTTAAAGATTGGCAACATGAAGACTACCTGTTAACCACAGAGGGAGCTTTTCTTGCAGGAAGAATCTCTTCTTTGCTGGATGAAACAGCGATGGCCGCGAAATATCTAGAAAGAGTCATCAAGGATGCTCCGGGAAATATCGAAGCCCAATCTCTTCTCGCTTCCGTCCTCACCAGACAAAGAAATTATGAAGCGGCAATTTCAGCCTACAAAAAAGTCATTGATTTAGATAACAACAGGGATAATGCTCACTACGGATTAGGGCTTGTCTACTTCAACATGAGACGTTTCAAAGAAGCTATCCAGCCTTTGGAAAAGGCCGTGCAGCTCAATCCTGACTACAAAGAGGCCTATTACTATATGGGAAATGCCTATGAAGAGCTCAAGGATATTGCCAGGGCAGCGGAGTCCTACGAAAAATATGTCAATTTGAAGCCTGAAAAGCCAGGGACGGCCTTCTGGCATCTTGGTTTATGCCGCTTTGAGCTTGGTCAGTTTGAAGCTGCGGCCTCAGCTCTCCAAGAAGCATTAAAAGAAAATCCTAAAGATACTCTTATGAACGATCGATTAGCCCAAGCTTTTCAAAAATCGGGTCAGTATGAGAAAGCAGAGGAAGTCTATAAATATCTCGCCCAGCTAAGCCCTGAGTACAGGCTCAATTATTATCGAACCATTCTCAGGATGTATGATGAAGCCGGCTTGAACGATAAGGCTATTGAGATTGCAAAAAAGATCGTTGAGCTGAACCCTGGGGATTCTGATTCACTCTATAACCTCGGCTATATGTATGCCAAACAAAAAAGATATAATGAAGCAGTCGAAAGTTTGAGGAAGGCCATACAAATAAGGCCCAACTTCGAATATGCCTACTTGACTCTGGCAAACTGTTACGTTGAACTCAAACAATGGAGTAAGTGCGTTGAGACTTATAGCAGATATGTTGAGCTCGTACCAGACAATGCAGAAGCCTGGCATGCTATCGGTGCTAGTTACATGCAGCTCAAAAAATACGAATCGGCACTCGAGCCTCTTTTAAAAGCAGTCGAGATTCGCCCGGACTTCGGCGTCGCTTATTACAATCTTGCCATGACTTATTTGAATCTTCAAGAATATAAAATGGCTAGAGAAATTTATAGAAAATTGTTGAATGTCGACCCCAGCTGGGCAGCAAGGCTTAAGAAGCATATAAGATAACAGCTAGCTACCAGAAAATTCTGTTTTCATTGACAAAATCAAGACTGATATGATATAAATATAAACTCATTAACCTCCAGAAAAAATCCAAAACCTGTCAAGGAAATGATTGAAACAGGATTACCGATTTTATAACGAATTCATAATTATTCTGATAATTAAAAAAGGGCAGGTGGCGGAATTGGCAGACGCGCTAGGCTTAGGACCTAGTTCCTGATGAAGGATTGCGGGTTCGACTCCCGCTCTGCCCATGCTCTCACTCCTTAAATACGGAAATTGTCCGATGGATAAAAAGATAAGCAGTCAAAAAACGGCAAACAAATGCAAGAGAGAAATTGAAGTTGCCGTTGATTCTAGCGAGGTTATGAAGGAACTTGAAAAAATCTTGGATCATTATGCGGCAAAAGCAAAACTTCCAGGATTCAGACCTGGAAAGGTTCCAATAAACTTGGTCAAACAAAGGTTTTATCCTGAAATTAAATCATCACTCATTGATTCTCTTGTCCCCAAGGCGCTTTCCGCCGAGCTCAAAGCTAAAAACCTTAATCCTTTGGGAATCCCTATAATCAGCGATCTTCACTTCGAAGAAAGCCAATCTTTGCGTTTTAAAGCAGAATTTGAAGTTTTGCCAGAATTTACTCTTCCTGAATACAAAAAAATAAAAGTAAAAGATAAACCGGTTTATGTCACAGATCAAGAAATCGATCAAGCTTTAGAAGAACTCTGCCAGCGCTCTGCAGAATACATTCCTGTCGAGAGCAGGGGAGTGGTGGATGGGGATTATGTTGTCGCTGAGGTCAAAGGAATGGATTTAAAATCGAAAAGAATGCTGCCTGCAGAGAAAGGAGTTATCCATGCTGGAGATTCAGATAATGAGGAAATCTTGAATAAAAATTTATTAGGATTGAAGCCCAATGAAGCTAGAAACTTCACTGTGGATTTTAACAGAAATCATAAGAACAAAAAGCTTGCAGGAAAAAAAATTGAATATAACCTAAAAGTCATTTCCCTTAAAGAAAAAAAATTGCCTGAAATTAACGATGAATTTGCCAAAGACATTGGAGAGTTCAAAGATTTGAACGATTTAAAAGAAAACATAAAAAAAGAAATTTTGGCTTCTAAAGAAAAACAAGTAAAAAAGGACATGGCTGAAGAAATTATAAAAAAAATAGCAGAGAAGCTAAGCATTGACCAGCCGGAGATTTTGGTCGAGCAGGAACAGAGAATCGTCTTGCAACGTCTTCTTTCTTCTTATCCGCAGAAAGATGCAAAAGAAGAAAACCTTGAACAACTTAAAATTGAAGCAAGACGAATAGCCGAACAAAACCTAAAAAACCATTTCATCTTAACAAAAATTGCTGAGATAGAAGGTTTGGAAGTGACTGACGCAGAAATTCATGAAGAGTTCAAAGAGATAGCAAAAAGAAACAACCTGCCTCTGGCAAAAGTCATCGAGAATGTCAATAAAGAAGGGAGAAGAGAAGAGCTGAGGAAAAGCCTTCAGCTCAAGAAGACAGTTGACTTTTTAATTAGACAAGCTATAATAGAAAGACAAGAATCTTCACGATAACAATCTCCCAAAGCTTGTCAAACAAAGGACGATTTGAATCTCATTAAAAGAGAGCAGGCAGCTGGAGCATAAATATGCAAAATGCTAACAGTCATTCGGAACTAACCCGAAATATCTCTTTGATTCCTCTGAGAGACATTGTTGTTTTTCCCTCAACTCTAGTTCCTTTCATTATCGGCCGACCATCATCCATCCAAGCCTTAGAAGCTGCGATAGAAAGAGATAAATTGATATTTTTGGCTGCTCAAATGGATGCCACCTTGGATAATCCAACTCCAAGAGATATTTATTCATTTGGAGTCGTAGCCAAGATTATCCGCACAATCAAAATGGATAACAACAATATTAAAGTTGTTGTCGAAGGAAAGAAAAGGGCAAGAGTCATCGAATATTTGAGCACCTATCCTTATTATCAAGTCTTGGCTAAAGAAATCAAAGAGGTTGAAATTGACAGCAGAGAGCTAAGAGAAGTTCTACAAAGAGTTTTGACTTTCTTTGAAGACTATTTAAAGCTCAGCCAAAATACAAATTTTGAATCCATCATTCCTGCCTTGAGAGAGAATACTCCCGACAAGATTGCCGACATTATTTCTTCTCACCTCTATCTTCCTCTGGAAGAAAAACAGAACCTTTTGGAAACGATCAACTCTTTTGAAAGGATTCGAAGGCTCAATTACATCTTAGAAAGCGAAATACTAAAAGTTCATTCGAGGTTAAAAAAAGAAGGCAAGAGCCAAGGTCGGAGAAAAATTCCTTTTGTTGATGCCGGGCAAAAGGTCTTTCCTGCTGGAGTCGGTTTAAAAAAAGAAGATCAGCCAAACGAAATTGAAGAGCTAAGGCAAAAGGTGGCTCAGGCTAAGATGCCCAAGGATGCCGAAGAAAAAGCTTATAAAGAAATAGAGAGATTGGAATCGATGCCCCCCATGTCTGCCGAAGCTACAGTCTGTCGCAACTATTTAGACTGGCTCATATCTCTTCCTTGGAATAAAAAATCAAGAGAAAAAAGAGACCTGGCCGGGGCAGAAAAAATATTGAACGAAGACCATTATGGACTAGAAAAAGTCAAGGAAAGAATTTTAGAATATCTTTCAATTCGACAACTCGTTAAAAACCCTAAAGGAGTCATTTTAGGCTTTATCGGCCCTCCGGGAGTAGGGAAGAGCTCTCTAGGGCGTTCCATCGCTCGAGCTACTGGAAGAAAATTTGTTCGCCTTTCGCTGGGAGGCGTCAGAGATGAAGCTGAAATTAGAGGACATAGAAGGACATATATCGGAGCCTACCCAGGAAGAATTATCCAGATGATTAAGAGAGCCGGAACAAAAAACCCGGTTTTCTTGCTCGATGAAGTCGATAAAATGAGCATGGACTTCCGAGGAGATCCAGCCTCGGCACTGATGGAGGTCTTGGATCCCGAGCAGAACAACACTTTCCTTGACCACTACATCGATACTGATTTCGACCTCTCCCAGGTGATGTTCATCGTGACCGCAAACTTGCTTGACCCTGTCCCCAGGCCTCTCATAGATAGGATGGAAGTCATTCGAATACCCGGCTACACCGAAGATGAAAAATTACAGATCGCCAAGCATTTCTTGTTGCCCAAACAAGTTAAAATTCACGGTCTTAGCGATAACAACCTCAAGATTACCGATAAGGCTTTTATGAAGCTCATTCGAGAGTACACCAGAGAGGCTGGAGTCAGGAATATAGAACGAGAGATCACTTCAATCTGCCGAAAAGTTGTGAAAAAGGTTGTCTCCAAAGGGAAATCCTTTAGCGAAAAAGTCAGTCATAAAAATATTGAAAAATATTTGGGTATTCCAAGATTCAGGCGGTCAGAAATTGATAAGAAAGACGAGATCGGCGTCGCCGTGGGAATGGCCTGGACAGAATTTGGCGGAGAGCTATTAACCTTCGAAGTGACAAAGGTCCACGGCAAAGGGAACTTTACTCTAACCGGTCATCTTGGAGAGATTATGCAGGAATCAGCTCAAGCGGCATTCAGTTATGTTAAGGGCAAGATATATGAATTAAACATTGCCAAGGATTTACATAAAAATTATGATATTCACATTCACGTTCCTGAAGTCGCCACGCCCAAAGAAGGGCCTTCTGCCGGCATAACAATCGCAACCTCAATCATCTCTCTGCTGACTGAAATCCCGGTGAGTAAAAAAGTTGTAATGAGCGGAGAAATCACGCTGAAGGGGAAAGTCCTGCCCGTGGGTGGAATAAAGGAAAAGCTACTGGCCGCACATCGAGAAGAGGTCCGAGTGGCCATTCTTCCTCTTGACAATAAACCAGATTTAAAAGATGTTCCAAAAAACATAATAGAAGACATGAAAATCTATTTTGTCGAAAACATGGATGAAGTCCTAAAGATTGCCTTGACAAGGCAATTACCTATGAAGGCTGAAAAGAAAAAGATTGCAGTTTCTTCTGACCTCTCGAAGAGGGAAGAGGAAGGGGAGGGCCCTCAAGAGCCATCTTTAACTCACTGATTTTAAATAAATTAACATATTTCTTAAATACGCACAAAAATTATCTGAATCAAAAAAAACAATATTCAAAAGAGAGGTAAAGAAAAATGAAAGAGTACAACTTAGCCCAACTCGAAGAAAAAGATATCGAAGAACTCTTTAAAATTTCAGCGCAGGTTGGTCTTGCCGACGGAGAGATCGAAGATTCAAACAAGCATGACCTCATCTTTAAGATTTTGGAGGCCCAGGCTAAGCATAATGGCTTGCTTTTCTCAGAAGGAGTCTTGGAATGCCTTGATGACGGTTTTGGCTTTCTCCGAGCGCCTGAATTCAGTTATCTGCCTAGCCATGACGACATCTATGTCTCTCCTTCCCAAATCCGAAAATTTCAGCTTCGGACCGGAGACACGATTTCAGGCGTTGTGCGCCCGCCCAAAGATGGAGAAAAATATTTTGCCTTGATCAAAATTGAAGCCATCAATTTTGCCCATCCTGATATCGTTTTGGATGCCAGGAGAAATATCTTTTTTGAAAATCTGACTCCTCTTTATCCCTACGAGAAAATCAAATTGGAGGATGGAGACAAGAAAAATCTCAATGCTCGCGTGATGGATCTGCTGACTCCGATCGGAAAAGGCCAAAGAGGATTGATCGTTTCTCCGCCCAGAGCTGGAAAGACGACGCTTTTAAAAACAATTGCTAAGTCTATTGAAAGAAACCATCCTGAAGTTTTTCTAATTGTTCTCTTGGTAGCGGAACGTCCAGAAGAGGTCACTGATTTCAAGAGAAGCATCAACGGCGAAGTCGTCGCTTCAACGTTTGATGAGCCTCCAGCTCGAAATGCACAAGTGGCGAATATTGTCCTTGAAAAGGCGAAAAGGCTTGTCGAGATTAAAAAGGATGTCACCATCCTGCTCGATAGCATCACACGCCTGGCAAGAGCTCATAATGCCATCATCCCGCCTTCGGGAAAGGTCCTTTCCGGCGGAATCGATGCCAATGCACTGAACAAGCCTAAGAAGTTTTTTGGCTCAGCAAGAAAGGTCGAAGAGGGGGGAAGCTTGACCATTGTGGCCACGGCTCTGATCGATACCGGAAGCCGAATGGATGAAGTCATTTTTGAAGAATTCAAAGGAACCGGAAATATGGAAATTAACCTCGACCGCAGGCTTGTCGACAAGAGATTGTTCCCAGCTATCGATATAAGCCGTTCTGGAACAAGAAAAGAAGAGCTTCTCATAGCTGATAACGACCTCAACCGGATATGGATTCTTAGAAAAGTCCTCAGCCAGCTGAATGAAGTTGAAGCGATGGAGCTCCTCTTGGAGAAAATGTCGAAAACAAAGACCAATTCTGACTTTCTGAATGCTATGAGCAAAGGGCTATAAATTTATCCTGCCCATCCTTAATCTAAAAAATCATTTAATTAATTGATTCTATTAATTAATTGATTCTATTTTAAATGCAGATATATTTAGATATTATGTCGCATAAGGTATATTATGTAAACTAATATAAATTTTTTAGCTCTCTTCCTTTAACTTTTTGATAATACCCTCTAATATTCCGATTATTTCACTGTTAGATACGCTTTTCTTCTTGAATTCTATTTTTATTTTAAATTTTTTCTCTTTTGCTTCGTATTTATATATAAAACCCTTTTCTTTTATGCCTTTTCCTTTGATCATTTTAGATAAATCTCTTGTATCCTCTCTTTTTAATTCTCTCTTTTTAATCTCTGACACCAGACGATACATATCTTCTTTATTTTTTTGCTTGGCAATCTCGATAATTGTGCTTCTGCTTTTTATGCTGAATTCGTCGCACAATTTTCTTATCTCTTTAGGTATTCTGCTGATGTTGATGATCTCGGTAACGGTCGACCTTGCTTTTCCTATCTTCTTAGAAATTTGCTCGTGGCTGTATCCGTATAAATCGGTTAACGTTTTAAGCCCGTCTGCTTCTTCAAAAACGTCCAAATCTTTTCTTTGCATATTTTCGACCAAGGCCAACTCCATCGCCTCGTTATCAGAGACATTCATCTCGATACAAGGCATCTCGCTCATTCTTATGTTTTTGGCAGCTATGTATCGTCTTTCTCCGGCAATAATTTCATACCGATCGTTTTTTCTCCTTACCAATACGGGCTCGAGAATTCCTTTCTCTTTTATGGAGGCCATGAGCTCTTGGATGTTTCCCAATTCCATCCTGGCCTGTTGAGGACTGGGGTCGATGAGGTCGAGCGAAAGCATTCTTATTCTAGGGCTGTAGGACCTGGAGGCGATAAGGTCCACATAATGTTCGTCATGTCTCATCTTAATACTATCTGGTAATCCGCTTTTTTTACTTTTTTGCACGGTTGATAACCTCCTCGGCGAGTTTTTTGTATTGGACAGCCCCAACTGATTGAGGAGCATAGGTAAATATTGATTCTTTATAGGCTGGACTCTCTTCCAGCTTCACACTTTTTGATATCATTGTTTTAAAGACTTTATTCCCAAAGACTTCCTTTATTCTAGCGACCACGTCCTTTGAAATGTTCGTCCTTTTATCATGAAGAGTTATAACGATTCCCAGTATCTCCAACCTGGGATTGATGTTCTTTCTTATCTTATCTATCGTCTCCAGAAGGTCGTCTGTTCCTTCCAGACTGAGATAAGAAGACTGGATGGGTATCAGGATATGAGTGGCTGCAACCAAGGCATTAATCGTAATCAATCCGAGTGTGGGAGGAGTGTCGATGATTATAAAATCGTAGCTGTTTTTAATCGACTCGATAACGTCTCTCAACCTAAAGTGGGCGTCAATCTCTCCCAATAACATCGGCTCCAATTTTGCCATTGATATTTTGGATATGGCTATTTCAAGACCGGGAACAGATGACTTAACGATGACCTCGCTTAGCTTAACTCTTGAGTTGATGAGAACATCATAGAGAGATTTATCAAACTGGCTCGCGTCCTTAACACAGGAAACAGTGCTGTGAGCTTGAGGGTCAGTGTCCACCAAAAGGATAGATTTTCCGAGAAAAGCAAGAGCAGAAGAAAGATTGAAGGCTGTCGTCGTCTTCCCTACTCCTCCCTTCTGATTGGCAATAGCAATGATCAATTTTTCCTCCAAATCCAACTGGAGAGTAAAATATTAAAAAATAAGCCAAATTGCAAGTAAAAATATTATGGATACCAAGAATGTCGGCATGCCGACAATATCATGCAACACGCTGATTTTAAATAAATTAGATTTTTCGAGTAAAACAATTGGATTTGTTGCGAGCATAATACTCCTCCGAAGGTTTCAGGAGAAAACTGTCTTTGCAAGTTAATATCGCTAACGACTTTGAGCTTTGATTTCTTGTTAGCTAGCTGGAGAGCCAGATGAAGAATCTATGTGAGTGGTTCAAAAAACAGGAACCCTCATTCTTCTTGAAGGCTTTATAAGCCTCAAAAAAGTTCGCCATGGCCAGAGATGATTCAAGGTCGAACAAATTGTATTTAGCCTGAACATGCTGCGAGATGAGTAAGGTTGATATCTGTCTTGCCAAATCAGACAAAGGCGATTTACGGCCTTCGAACAGCTTGGCGACAGATATGCGCTCATCGACTCTGGCCGTGTTGGAATCTATCGACATTCAGACGGATGGTTCGTCCCTGCCGCGGAGATGTTCGTCTATCCCGAATTTCTCAAAGTCGAAATTTCCTGTTCGGGAAATTACGACACCAATGTCTATAACATGCGGCGGAGCAAAAAAACCGTGGAACAATAGGGGTCACAGGTAAAGACAGCAATGTTAAATTCGAATACAAAATAGATAAAAATTCAAATATTGCCCAGAGCCTGGAAGGTCATCCTCTCCTGGTCAGCGGTGATATAGATAACAATGTACATCCCTACAACACGTTGAGAGCAAAGAGTGGCTAATGCATTAATAAAAGCAAACAAGCGTTTTGATTTCTTCATCTTTCCCGGCCAAGGGCGTGGCTTTGGAGAAATGAATCACTACTTCTTCTGGCTAAGGGCCGATTATTTCTGCAAGCATTTGATCGGAGACTATGATGCCAGCGTCGATATCACTGAACTCAACGTTGCAAAAGAAGGGAGCAGAGATAAAAAAAGTAGGAGTCGATAAGCCCTTTTTCAAAAGTCAGCGCTCTTTAAAAAATCAGCGTGAAGGAGCAAAATAAGCTAAGATCACACTCCCCTGCTAAAAGGACAAAGAAGAATTAAATAAAAGAGAAGTAAAGACAACTCGATAATGAAAAGTATTATATAAGTTATTGATAATAAATAAAATAATAATATTTTTTGTATTCTTTTATTCTAAAACATCTTAGAGCTTATTATCTTTTTCTAGAATATAGCTGCGTAATCTCTATCAAAACTTCACTTCATTCTTCATTCAATTTTATCTTTTTTTCAAAGGAAACAATTCTGATTCGGTTCTCCCCTTGTCCATGATCTCCAATATCCGAGAGACTATTTTTGGGTTATCGGAGGCAACATTGTCTGTTTCGCTCAAATCGTGCTTAAGGTCGTATAATTCAATTACTTCACCCACAGCTTTTCGCAACGCTTTCCAATCAGCCAGACGAACTGCCTGGCTTCCGTCGTATTCCCAGTATAGATACTCGTGCATCTTCTGCTTCTCCGGCCGGCCCAAAAATGTGGGCAGGATGGAAATACTGTCAACAGCCTGAGGCGACTTAATTCCCAGCAATTCCGTGAAAGTGGGAAGAAAATCCCAGAAGGCAGAGATATGGTCTCTGACCATGCCCGCCTTTATCTTTCCCGGCCAGCGGGCGATCATTGGAACGAGAATTCCGCCTTCGTAGAGAGAAGCTTTAAGCCCTCTCAGAGGCCCAGCGCTCTTAAAAAACTCAGCATCCACACCGCCGTTAAATGTCGGACCGTTGTCGCTCGAGAAAACGACAAGAGTGTCATCATCTAATCCCAAGTCCTTAATCAAGGCCATGACCTTGCCGATCTCTCTATCCATACGAGTAATCATGGCTGCATAGCCGGCCCGCGGCATGGGATGAGGCAGGTAGCCTTTTTCGCCTTTATAAGGAGTTTCAGGAAAGGCACCCATGTATTCTTGGAGCGAATCCTCTGGGACTTGAATCGCAGCATGGGGAACAGTGAAAGCCAAATACAAAAAGAAAGGGTTTTTCTGGTTAGCCCGGATAAAATCTATTGCCTCCTTCAGTAGCAAATCCATGGAATATTGTCTTCCCTTGTATTTTTCATAGGCTGCCCGGTCATAAGGGTTTCGATCATCCGGCAGTTTCTGATGAGCAAAGAAATACTCATTTCCTTCGAGCATCTCCTTCTTGTTGTTTCTCCAGAGATGCGTCGGATAATAATTATGGGCGAGGCGTTGGCAGAGATAACCGTACCAGAAGTCAAAACCCTGTCTATTAGGCTCTCCGCTGCTTCCTGGGCCGCCCAGACCCCATTTTCCGATGGCGGCTGTTGTGTAGCCTGCTTCTTTCAAGATTTTGCCGATGGTCATAGTCTCCGGAAGCAAAGGCCGCTGCCCTTCGAAGCTAGGGTCTCTCCAGACATCCCCTCGTTCAGACATCTCATCATTATCGCGGATGTAGCAATGGCCGGTGTGCTTGCCCGTTAAGAGAGAGCAGCGCGAAGGGGCGCAGACCGGACTCCCTGAATAGTGCTGAGTGAACCTCATCCCCTGGGCAGCCAGTTGATCAATGTTTGGAGTCCTGATCTTTTCCTGGCCGTAGCAGCCTAATTCTCCATAGCCTAGGTCGTCGGCAAGGATGAAAATGATATTTGGATTTCGGTAAGCTCTGTTCTTAGCAAAGTCAAATTGCGGCAGGGCTAGCGCCGCTGCTGCGAAGCCAGCAGTCTTTAAGAAATTCCTGCGTTCCATTTGAATCCTTCATTCTCATCCAAAGATTCCAATCACTGTTATCATTTTCTCCCCCTTGGCTTGCTGAATATCTTCCGAATACGCTCCATATCAAACTTCTCTGTCCGGTCATAATTATAAATTCCGTTCTGCTCCTGCTCGATATCCGTCAGTTGCGTATAACAAAATCCAGAGATATGCTCCAGACCCAAGATGACATCAGTCAGACCCTCAAGCCTTTGGTAAAATTCTTCAAGAGACTTTGGTTCTTCTCCGTAGCCCCATGAGTCCTCAGCAAATTTCTTATCTATGCCAGCTATCCACTTTATTCCGCCGTATTCGTCAACCAAATATGGCTGGCCTTGGTAAAGGCAGTTCCTCTCAGGAAAGAGAGTCCAGACAGGCTTTCCTTGGGAAGGAGTGAGTAATTCCTGCAACTTTTGTGGATTCTGCTCGTAAGTGTGCTCTGTCCAGAGGTCTGTCTTGACATGAATGCCGCCGCTCGAATCGTTAGTCGGCCGCGAGGGGTCAAGGTTTTCGGTCAAATCATAAGCGTTGATGATCAACCGCTTGAGAGGCTCGCTTTCGCTCCAAGCTTCATTGAACGGGCTCCAGGCGATGATCGAGGGATGGCTGCGGTCTCGGACAACGATTTCTTCCCATTCAGTCAGGAAATTTCTGGCGGCTACACCGCTTTCTAAATCGATTCCCCAGCTCGAGCATTCTCCCCAGGTCAAATAACCCAGCCGGTCAGCCCAGTAATGAAATCTTTCTTCGAAGACTTTCTGATGCAAGCGGGCGCCGTTAAAGCCGGCCTTCATCGACAACTCAATATCTCTTTTCAAATCTTGGTCGCTGGGCGCGGTCCAGATTCCATCAGGATAAAATCCCTGGTCGAGGACAAGGCGCAGATAATATGGCTTGTTGTTTAAAAAGAGCTCGTTGCCTTCAATATGGACTTTTCGCAGTCCAGCATAGCTCTCGACTCTGTCGATGGTTTTTCCGGTTTCATCCAGGACTTCGAATACCAAATCATAGAGAAATGGATTCTCAGGCGACCAGAGGACTGGCTTCTTTAAAGGCAAAAGACAAATGAGATTATTGCTGGCCGTGGCCTTTGATTCGCTAAGCTTCTTCTGACCGTCTTTGATCGTGGCCCGAAATATCAAGCCGGCTTTCAACGCGTAAAAACGGGGTTGAATGGAAAATCTTTTTTGATCTAGGTCAGCAATGACATGGCAGGATTCCAGTCCATATTTCGAAACGGGTTCCATCCAGACAGTCTGCCAGATACCGGTTGTACGAGTGTAGTGACATCCCCTTGACCTGTAGTCAGGACACTGCTTTCCAGAAGGCTGAAGCCCGGAGCGCGTATCATCACGGGCAAAGACAACTAGGCTCTGCGTCTGGCCGGCTTTGAAATAAGGTGTGATATCAAACTTAAAGGAAGAAGTCCCGCCATAATGGCGGCCGACAGATTTGCCGTCGATAAAGGCTTCGCTCTCATAATCGACAGCGCCAAAGTGAAGAATAACATTCTTCCCTTCCCAATCAGCAGGGATGGTGAAACTTCGTTGGTACCAGATGGCGTTGATAAAGTCCTTATGATTCACGCCTGAGAGAGGGCTCTCCGGGCAGAAGGGAATAAGGATTTGAGCCTCAAATCCTGTGCTGCTGGCAAAACCGCGCTCTTTGCCCGAATCTCCAAAATCGAAGGTGTAGGTCCACTTTCCGTTGAGGTTCAGCCATTGAGCTCTGACAAACTGAGGGCGGGGATACTCAGGCCGCGGGATTTCATTTGCTTGAGCTCCCCAAGTCGGCTCTGCCGCTAATCCCAGCAAAAAGACAAAAGCGAAGACAAAGAAAAAGACAAGATTTTTTTTCATAGATTTTCCCCTTTTTATAAATTTCATCATTCTCTTAGCCTCTTCATAATTTTTTAATAACTTTGGCGACGATTAAGGCTGCTTTCTAGGATTTCCATCTTTATCTCTAAATGAGTCTATCACTGATTATTTCGTTTAAAAAGGCAAAAATTTTTGTTCTTGACTGCTGCTCAAGCCTATTCGATGATAATCTCATCGGCAAAGAGCCAGGCCTTTTCCCCTGCACCGGGATGTCCCTCAGGGCAAAGACCGATATTCGTGGCTTTGACCTTAAGATAACGGGCTCTTAAACCTTTGAATTCTTTGGGAATATTATTCACTCCTTCGCCGGCTAGCCTCTTCATCTCGTTTTTCAGCGTCAAGCCAACAGTCCTGAAGCTCTTTCCGTTTTCAGAAACAGAAAATTCTATTGACCTTGGCAAGAAAATCCAGGATTTTTCAGCTTTTATGAAACCGATAGTTACTTTGCGGATATCTCTGCTTTTTCCAAAGTCAATCGTCGCCTCCAGGTCATTGCCTTCAAAGCCCATCCATTTGCCATCCCTATGATTCGGCGTTCCCCTTAGACCGTCGACCAAGGAGAGCGCACCCCGGGATGGGTATCTGGAACTTGCCTTACTTTTCAAAAAGACATTTTTAATGCCAAGAATCCTCGTAAAGCGAATGACGGATTTGGCGCTTTCCATATTCTCCTTCATGCTTTTTGCGGCTATCGTTGCACTCTTGTCCAGAATCACCGGCTTTTTATAAAGCAAAGAACTTGGATTAGGCTCGCTTCCATCCATGGTGTATCTGATTTCGACACCTTCAGCATCAACGGTAAAGGATAGCTCCTTGGGCTCGGTATAAAGGCCGCTCTTGACCGAACTCCCTGGCTTGGGAAGGTATCTTCTCCAATTCTTGCCCGCCTCCTCCCTATTTGCCTCAAAAGCGCCCAAAACCGGCCTGCCCAGCCATTCACCGGGCTGCTTGAGGCCAGAAAGATAGGCAATGGTCGAGGCTGTGTCCCAAAGATTGATCGGCTGCTCGATCATCCTGTTTTTGATGACACCCGGACCGGTAATCATCCAGGGAACTTCTATCTCATGCATGCTCTCTCCACCATGTCCAAAATCCAGGCCGCCATGGTCTGCAAGGACAATGATGTGTGCCTCCTCATAGATCATTCTCTTCTTAAGCTCCTGAACCAACCCACTCAATTCTCGATCAACGTTTTCGATCGCAGTGTAATATTCCTTAGACCCATAGCCGCTCTCATGTCCGACTTCGTCAGGATGGCCGATGTAAAGGAAGATAAATTGAGGCTTCTCCTCGATGATATAGGAAATTGCCTTCTTGATCGTCTCCTTATAGCCTTTTGTCAGCTCCACCAAATCGAGATACTTGTGATTGAATATATTGCCCAAGCCGTCCCAGTCATAAATAATGGCTGTCTTTGCCTTGGGCATTTGCTCGCGGATGATGGTGAAGATGGAGGGGAAAAATCCCTCAGAATCTTTTGAAGTGGCTTCGATAGAATAATTGTCCCTGAGCCAGCTGTTGCTTGTGATTCCGTGCTGCTCAGGTCCGGCTCCAGTCAATATGCTACCCCAGATAGGGGCGCTCACGGTGGGCATCACTCCCCTAGCCTTCAAGGAGAGGGCTCCGTCCTGGACCAGAGCATTCAATTGAGGTGTTCGCGCCACCTGAAAGCCGTCGGTCCCCATCCCATCGATTCCGATTAAGATTATCATTTTTGCTCTCGGCGGAGATTTGAGTAAAGTGCAGCCGCTAATCAGGCTAAGGATAAGAATTAAAAGCGTGCTTTTGAATGAAATTAGCTTTCTCATTTTATCCATTTTTTTCATGGCTTTCTCCCTCGAATCTATCATGACATTTTCTTTTTCGTTATCTTGAATGCCCAGGCGTAGCTCGAAGGGGGGCTCTTGACCGCCTGCTCCGGCACAGAAATTAAAACACCCTTTCCAAACTTCTCCCATCTCACCGGCTCCTTGACACCCAGCATGGCTATGCTTCCCCCTTCATCAGCACAGACGGAGTAAAGAAGAATTTTCGCCGGAGGTCGAACTTCATCAGCGTCAGCAAGGTAGATGGCATAGATGGCTCCATCTTTATTCTTGGTAAAACATACTTTTGTTTCTTTATAGGGAGCAACCGGACGGGTGCTGTAGATAGCCTCGCCGTTGATTCTCATCCAATCCCCGATCTTCTCCAGCCGATCATAAGCTTCCGCTGGCAATTCGCCGCTCGCATCAGGGCCGATGTTCAAAAGAAAATTCCCGCCCTTGGCCACGATGTCCACTAGGAGATGGATGAGCTCATGGGCTGATTTGTATTGATCATCAGGCTTGTAAGACCAGGAGTTTCCCATGGTCATGCATGTTTCCCAGGCATAATCCAAAGGTTTTTCCGGAACATGCTGCTCCGGAGTTCGGTAGTTTTCATATCTGCCGCCGACTGTCCGGTCGACAATGAGCAGCCCTGGCTGATGAGACCTGGCCATGGCGGCAATCCTGGGCATGTTGATGTCCTGATCCTTGGGGTCTTTTCTGACCTTTCCTTCTCTGTCAATGATCGGCGGCCTGGGCCTGACCCAGCCTCCATCCAGCCAGAGAATATCAATTTTTCCGTATCCAGTCATCAGCTCTTCAATCTGTCTGTAGATAAAATCGCAGAACTTCTGCCACCGTTCTGGATATCTGTCTGTGCGGTAATTGACATTCCTGTCTGGAGTCGCCCATTCCGGTGCCCAATAATCCGGAGAATGCCAATCAGGCTTGGAGAAGTAGGCTCCTATTCCGAATCCTTTTTTGCGGAAGGCTTCGAAGATTTCTTTGGTGATATTAGCCTTTGGCTGGGAATGGAACGGGCATCGAGAATCCGTTATCCTGTAATCGGTTTGCCCTGTGTCAAACATGCAGAATCCATCGTGGTGCTTGGTGGTGAAGACTACATATTTCATTCCTGCCGACTGGGCTGCCCTTGCCCACTTATCAGGGTCGAATTTTGTGGGATTGAATGTTGTCTTCAGCGCTTCGTACTTCTTGCAGTATTCCACATAATTGTCCATGTTTCTTCGGCACCACGGCTCGTCCTCAGAACAAATCGACCAGGATTCGACAACGCCCCACTGGCTGTAAGGCCCCCAGTGCATCATCAGTCCGAACTTCAAATCGTGGAACCTTTCCAGTCTCTTCAAGATCAAAGGGTCTGTCTCCGCTTCTGTGTCCTTTTCTTGGGCGCGCACTAAAAAAAGGCTGAGACCTAGAACAAACACTGGCATGAGAAGAACCTTTGGCAAAAAACTCTTTTTCCATTTCATTTAATCTTTCTCCTTGTGTTGAATCAGATTCAGCGGATGAACCTGCATTGGCCAGCATAGACTCAAGTAGCCAAGCTAATAAACATGCGGCCATCTTGATATCTTTTTATACCTGCCCGCCCCTTCCCTACTCTATAATTTACGATAATGCTTGGAATCAAACAGGCAGAAGCCATCGTCTCAGAATTCTCACCTAGCTTTTATCATCGGCAAAAACCTATGTCAAATAGACTTTATTTTGCTTCGAAAAAATATTAACATTAGCCAAAACGCCAACAAAGGAGATGAAAATGAAAACCCAATTCGGCTGTCGAGATGAGGAAATCGGCCATTACACCTGCCTGCGTACAAAAAACGCGCCAAAAATAGACGGCCACCTTGATGAAGAATGCTGGAGAAGAGCTCAGAAGTCTCCACGTTTTGTCGACTTGGTCACAGGAGTTCCTGGCTTTTTAGATACACGAATGGCAGCGCTTTGGGATGGACATCATCTCTACATCGCTTTTTGGGTTGAGGAGCCCATGGTTCAGGCAAGGCTAACTCAAAGAGACTCTCCTATTTATACCGAGAATGATGTTGAAGTTTTTATCGGAGGCGTCGATTGCTATTATGAATTCGAAATCAATGCCCTGGGCACAATCTATGAAGTCTTTTTTATCTGGCAGGATGCCTATAAGAAGGGCAGCCGTTTTGACAGGGAAGAATTCGACCTCCTCAGCCGCAAAGTCGATATACTCTGCGGATTCCAGGATTCTTTGCGCTGCGGCAAGCATCCCCGCGGTCCAAGATGGGCGTTTCTCGACTGGGATTTCCCTGGACTCAAGGCTGCAGTTCAAGTCGATGGCACGCTGAACGACAGCAATCATATTGACCGCGGCTGGACAGTGGAGCTTGCCTTTCCTTGGGAAGGAATGGAAATCCTTGCCGGCGGCCGCTCTTTGCCTCCCCAAGACGGAGATACTTGGAGAATGGACTTCTCAAGGTTTGAAGCGCTGAGTTATGGCGGAGTGGAAGCCAATCCTCATCCTGGATGGGCCTTTAACAAACATGGAGTTTACGATTCCCATATTCCAGAATGCTTTACATATGTTCACTTTTCTGAAAAGGCCGTTGAAGAACTTAAATAAATCAAGAAAATGATTCGATGAGTATGATCGATAATTTTTATATTCAAGCTTAAGAAATGGCTTCTCAAAATTTCCAAGAAAAACCGAAACTCTTGCGCAAACTCAACCTTCTTGACTCGACTTTCCTGGTCATCGGTGCGGTTGTAGGTTCGGGCATCTTCATGACAACGGGCTATATCGCCGAATATCTCCCTTCGCCCGGGATGATTTTGATCATCTTTCTTGCCGGCGCATTCATAACCTTGAGCGGAGCCCTTTCCTTTGCCGAACTGGGTGCGATGTTCCCCAGCGCAGGCGGCCAGTACATCTATCTCCGCGAAGCCTATGGCTCATGGGCCGGCTTCTTTTACGGCTGGGCTTTCTTCTGGTTCATCGAGTGCGGAGGGATAGCGGCCCTAGCCGTAGCCTTCGCCGAATTCGTAGGATATTTTATACCATCGCTCTCGACCCAATCCTTTTTGTTCCGGCTGGACATCCTGGGCCTTTCTTACTCGCTCTCGGCAGGCCAGCTGGTGGCAGTGGTCTCGATATTGATTCTTTCCATGGTCAATTATTTCGGGATAACGACCGGGATTGTCGTCCAGAATTTATTCACTTTTTTGAGGATAGCTTGTGTTGCCGGCATCGTCCTCTTCGGTCTGACTCTTGGAAAAAAATCCGGCATCCATGGCTTTGGTCAACTTTTTACGGCTGGAACGAGCTTCAGCCTCAACAGCCTGAAACTCTTTGGCCTGGCGCTCATCTCTGTTTTCTGGACATACGACGGCTGGTATTCGGTGAACTGCACGGCAGAAGAGATTAAAAACCCGGAGCGCAACATCCCGCTCGGCCTGCTCCTGGGAACGCTCAGCGTGGCGATAATTTATTTTCTGGTGAACCTCGTTTATATTCTGGCTCTGCCTGTGGATAAGATGAAAGGGATTGTCCGTATAGGAGAGCTTGCCTCGACCCAGCTTTTTGGACCCAAGGTCAGTTTCTTCATTACTGTGGCCATAATGGTATCCATCTTTGGCTGCCTGAGCGCGACTGTCCTCTATGGACCGAGGGTATATTATGCCATGGCCGAGGATGGAGCCTTCTTCCGCAGCATGGCCTACATTCATCCCCGCTACCGCGTTCCCTCCAATGCCCTCCTCGGCCAAGGAGTGTGGTCGGCACTCCTCTGCCTTTCTGGTACTTTCCAGGACCTCTATGAATATGTCGTCTTTGCTCTGGTCATCTTCTTTGCTCTCACCGGCCTGGCTGTCATCACCCTTCGTCTCAAACAGCCGCAGCTGAAAAGGCCCTACAAGGCCTGGGGCTATCCTCTTCTCCCTCTCTTCTTCGTCTTGATCAACCTCACTATTTTCGTCAACACCATAATCGCCCAGCCCTTGAAATCGATGATCGGGCTGGTCATGCTCGGAGTCGGCATCCCGGCTTTCCTTTTTTGGAAACGAAGGGCAAAGAAGCCCGGCTAATTTTTTATAGCTTGGAAGGCTGAGCCAGAAATAAAGAGCATACTGCCTTGGAATCCCAACCCTTCGGAAGCGAAGCCGTTATCCTGCAGATGCACGTTTCGAAGCACGCTGTGTCGCCTCCGATGTTAATCATTAGCTTCCATGGAATTTAAGATGCTATCTATCCTATCTTAATCTTTGACATCAGTTTTTTCTGGGGATATTATGAAAAGCCATTAAAGAGATGAGGAGGACTGCGAATGCCCAGAACAATCTTTGACCTGATCAAACAACGAGTCGTGCTTCTCGACGGCGGGATGGGAACAGAGCTGATAAAATATGGCCTGCCCAAAGGCACAGGTCCTGAGGCATGGAATGTGGAAAAGCCGGAAGTTGTGAAAAAAATCCACAAGAGTTATTTTGATGCTGGGTCAGATGTGGTCCTGACCAACAGCTTTGGAGGAAACAAAATCAAGCTTGCCTCTCATGGCCTGGAGGCAAGATGCTATGAGCTTAACCTCAAGGCGGCTTCGATAGCCAATGAAGCCAAGCCAGAAGGCAGGTTTGTGGCTGGAAGCATGGGGCCCACAGGAAAATTCCTCAAGCCAATCGGCGAGTTCACCGAGGAGGAGTTCGAATCGGCCTACGCTGAACAGGCCAGAGGATTGACGGATGGCAAAGCCGATTTTCTTCTGATCGAAACCCAGTATGACCTTGGGGAAGCCCTCTGCGCTTTAAGAGGCGCAAGAAAGTCTTCTACTTTGCCCATCTTTGTGACCATGACCTTCAACCGGAATCCAAGAGGTTTCTTCACCATCATGGGTAACAGCGTCTCTCAATGCCTAAAAGAGCTGGAAGCAGAGAAAGTTCCTGCCACAGGCGCCAATTGCACCATTGACAGCTCTGAAATGGCCGACCTTGTCAAGATCATGAGGCAAACCACTTCCCTTCCCCTTATCGTCCAGCCCAATGCAGGAAAGCCCGTTCTTTCTTCTTCAGGTGAAGTGATTTATTCCCAAGGTTTGGAGGATTATGTTCGCTTCATCCCAGAGATTATAAAGAACGGCGCCAACCTCATCGGCGGCTGCTGCGGAACAAATCCAGACTATATCAGGCGCATGGCCGAGATGATAAATAAGTTAAAGCATTAATAAATTCAGGCAATAGGAAAATTGCCTTTAATAGATCGTTTTACAGATAAAGATCATACCTTTCCTCTGTGAGCTTTTTTCCCCAAGTTTTGTGCGCTTTTTTTACTGTTTTATTGAAACCAAAGCTCTTGTAGAGATAAGCGGCTTCCATGAGTTCGCTTGTGGTCCAGAGAAATACGGTTTTGTACTTGCGCTCCCTGCAGAACTGGATTGCCCCTTTCATGAGCTCTTTCCCGATACCAAGCCCTCGATAGTCAGGATGAACGAGGAACCACCGAAGCTGCGCCTCTGCTTTTGGATGCCCGACAATGGCGATGGAACCAATAATTTGACCGCTTATCTCTGCTAGCCAAATTCGATCTTTGTCTGAGCTGAACGATTGAACAAATTCTGCAAGCCCGCCTGCAACATACGCTTCGAATGTTTGATCGTAGCCATATTCTTTCGCATATATGATCCCATGAAGATGAATAACATACCCCATATCGCCTGGCTTAATATTATGCCGTATCTTCCATTTAGCTTTCATCTAAACGCCCTTTGCATTCATTATGGCCTTTCGCTAACTACCGGTAAATATATTGCATTTGACTATTTAGTCGATGTGCGATCTAAGCCCGCTGGCACAACGGCTTCTCAGTCTTCTTCAAGCTCTAAACCAACAAGTATCGATAAGAAATTGATTTTCCGTTGCGCTGGTTGAATGAGCGTTCATGAGCCAATTTTGCCTCGTCTTATCGTCAAGGATGTTAAAACGTGATGTGGAGGGATGTCAAGCTAAGACAAAAATAGCGGAAGTGGTCTCATAAGACCTTGGGAAGCATAAAAACACCGGAAATCACCTAGACCTCTCCTCCCAAGCCAAAAGAGGATTACGAAAAATATTAGGCCAAGGTCTCGGCGGCCATCACAAAACTCGTGGCTGCAGCAGGAAAACATAAGAAGTCGCCCCTCGTCGCAATCCTCATTGGCTATACCAACTTGGCCTCTGGATCAGGCTAAGATGCCAATTGCTAGTAGATAGCCAAGTTTATTCTAACGATCTGACTGTTTAGCAAAGACATATGAAAAGGGTATTGCTATCAAGTCTCCAATGATATACACGGCGAAAAACACTACATACCCCATCGCATAGGCCGGAAATTTGCCTGCAATCAGAGCAGGAAGAATAATACCAATGAACCAGACAACTTTATAACTCAGCTGCAACAACAAAATAGGCGAAAATTTTAGGGGAGACCGGAGACCTATAATATGGATAGAAAGCCAAACGCAATCCAGACACTGCCACAGATTCCAAAAACGATGGGATCTTGACTCGGCCAGCCAAAGATAGATCGCATGATACTTGGGAGTAGAATAATTCCTAAACCTGATCCCCCGGCATGAACGATGGTAAGAATATACATTCCCTTTAGCCAACCCCACCTGACATTAATATCCTTTGACATTTTTTCTCTCCCTTCCTTAGATAGATACTATCTAAGTCAATCAGTTGTCTCTAGACGGGGTAGAAATAAGTCCTTAAGACGAATCTCATGACTCGTCAAGGTAAACATGATGTAAAGAATCGACCAAAGTAAGTCCACAATGCCAGTCCACCAAAACGTTCTGGGAAAACCGGGGATGCCGAAAATATAAGCAAACAATAAAACCACATATAAGATTCTTCCTATGGTCACACAACCTATATTTAGGAGATAACGTCTAATATTGAAAGCGGAGAGGATTTGCAAATAGGCAAAACAAAACAGAAACGATGCAATAAATAAAGCGTAGAAGCGATGAACGGCTGGTTCTTTAAAGACCGTTCCAATCATGAATGAATAAACGAGTCCTGCAATGATGTCCCATATACCGCTCAGAAAAAAAATAATCGACAAAGGCTTTAGTAATTTTGATTTAATCATGTCAACCTCCTTTTCCTTCTCTATAGATGGGGGGTGAATTTATTGATAAAGCTTTCTGCGATGTTAAATGGAGATATCTTCAGATTTGCAGAAAGAGAATTGAGAAAACCCCCAAAAGGGATAAAAAAATCCTCTTTAGGCTTAATTGATGAGAAATTGTTTTTCCGCTGCGCTGGTTGAATGAGCGTTCATAAGCCAATTTTGCCTCGGCCCATCGTCAAGGATAATAAAACGTGATGTAGAGGGATGTCAAGTTAATGTATCTGACGCAGCACAGTTAAGACAAAAGTGGCGGAATTCGGACTCAGAAAACTGCAAGAAACATAAAAACGCTGGAAATCATTCAGGCCTCACCTTCCGGGCCAAAGGATATTACTAAAAATATTCGGCCCAGGTCTCGGCGGCCAGCACAAAATCCACAAAAGCTATCTGGATGCCAGGTCAGATGTGGTTCTTACCAATAGCTTTGGAGGAAACAGAATCAAGCTTGGCTCTCATGCAGCTGAAATCCGAAGGACTTTTTCGGCGTTGCTGAGGATTGAATCCGAGAAGCCATGTCCCCTTTTGATTCTGACATCCCTGTCCAGGGGATTTATTGTTTTCTTTATCTGGATGTATTCTTCGGGAGTCATATCGTGTGTCACCCAGGGAAGATGCGGCCAGGCATCAAAGGGCAAAGGGAAGTCAGAGCCGTGAACCAGCCATTCAGGAGGGAAAGTGTGCACAATCTCAGGTATCAAAAGAATTCTGGTCGTCATCGACAGAGCTGAAGCATCAGCCCAGATCTGCACCTTGCCGTCTTTATTGGCTTTCTTCATGAATGCAAGAAATTTATTTGTTTCGTTCCTGTCGATCAGCGGGAAAACAGGCGTGGCGCAATGGGCGGCAATGACTGTCACGCCGTACTCGAGCGGCCTTTCCAGGTTTCGGAAATTGTCCAGCTTCCTCTCCCTTCTCCCTTCGGGAAAAGTATATTCTGGCCCGACATGACAGAGGAGCGGCATGCGGCTTGAAGCCAGCGCCATATAAAAATTTTTGTGTTTCTTATCCGCAACCTGGATGTATTGTTGAATTTCTTTATGTCCCTTCCACTCCCTGCAACATGAAAATGAATGTCTATCTTCATGATTGCCTCCCTTTCTTGCTTTTTTGCTTTTGGTTAATTTTAATTGTTATATTTTTTTTTGATGCTCTTCTGCAATCTTATTTTGCTGCATGGAAGCATCTGCAAATTCGCGGTATGAATAGGATCAGGCTGGGGCAAAAGCAGGGTGTCTTCGATACACCAAGCCTGATTCATAAGGCGAACCTTTTCACCATGCAAAAAAGATGCTTTCCTGCTGAATAAATGGTCAAACAAAAACTCACCCGCGACGATCACTTTAAGAATCATGCTTCTCTTGCTAAATCAAACTAAAAATGAGATAAATGAATCATGGTGAAGGAAGTCCAACCCGAATATAGCCGATTGATAAAAAGAATCGACCTGGCTCTACCTTTAATCGGGTTTTATGATGCTCCTGACCCAAGGCCTTTTGAGCCGATCGTCAAGCCAAAAAAAGGCGACTGCGTCTTCTCCTTCTACAAAAATTGGCTGAAAGGGGAAACCCTTCACATCACAAAAAACCATTACGGCTGTGGAGGAGCAGGCCGCTGGATGTGCGGAATTGAGATTCGATCCAAGGAGGATTTTATCAAGTTCCTGGTCGATGATGAAGGGCTCAAAGCGTCCCATGAACTCATGGAAAAGTGGGTCAACTCCTTCAAGCTCTATCGAGCAACTCATCCTAATATTTTCATCGGGCCTCTCAAAGAAACTCAGTGGAAGAACCTGAAAAGCGTTATCTTCTTCGTCAATCCCGACCAGTTATCAGCGCTGATGATTGGCTCACAGTACCACAGCGCTCCTGGCGACCCTGCCCCGGTCATCGCTCCTTTTGGGGCTGGCTGCATGGAGCTTCTGCCCTTCAAAGACCTTAACATTCCCCAGGCTGCGATAGGAGCGACTGATATCGCCATGCGCCGGCATTTGCCTCCGGATATCCTCACCTTTGCTGTGACAAAACCGATGTTCACCCAGCTCTGCAGCTTGCATGAACGAAGCTTCCTTTTTAAGCCGTTTCTGAAGAATTTAAAAAAAGCGAGAGGGGCTTTGGGCAAAAGCAAGGGCATTTAAACCGATACCCAGATTTTATTTTTGCTGTTATGCATTGAAGAGGATTAAGTCTCATCATCAGGTCTCACGGCAGGGCAGAAATTAGAGCGAAGCCCTAATTTATTGTTTAGAAAAAATATATAAAAGAGCTCGGTTCCTTGATTATAAATGAATTTCGCTTTATTGCTTTTTGAGAACTAAAATGTTGTCCCCACGGCAAGGCGGATGGCGAAGTGGGAATCCCTTGGGGTCTGGTGGTTATTGTAAGCGAAAATGAACCTGAGAGGAGCTGGCAAAGCAGGATGGGAGATTCTCATTTCAATGCCAGCTGAAAAAAACATATCCCTGAAGCTGACTCCCTGGCCTGAAGGCCAAGCATTGCCCGCATCATAGAAAAAGACTCCATAAAGAGATTTCACCACCGGAAAAACATACTCAACATTTAAGACAATCGACTTTTCTCCGCCGATGTTGGTGCCCAGGTCGCTGTGCGGGCCGACACTATAAGAATGATATCCCCTCAGGTTTTCTTTTCCTCCAAGATAGAACCTTTCCCAGAAGGGAACCAAAGAATTTTCCAAAGCTTTGACGAATTGATACTCTAGGTGAAATCCAAAGACACGCTTTTCCGGCAAAGGCAGGAAGAAGCTGCATTCGAAGCGGGGCTTGATGAGGTTAATGCTTCCTCCAAGAAATGAGCCGGCGAATTTGTTCGAGAATGAAAACGAGGTTCCCTTGGTTGGCATAAAAGGATTATCAACTGTGGAACAACTCAGTTCAGTGTAAAGGCTGCTCATCTCAAACCTGCCGCCTCCGAACAGATCGTCATAGACAGGGTCAATGACCTGGTCAGCGGCATCTTTTGCAATCCCAACATTCACTCTTTCAAAGCTATAGGCAAGGCTCGCCCTCCAGGATCTCTTGATTCTGGCATCGATTGTGAAATCTGCACCCGCTCCTTCACGATCATACAAAAGATGATGAAGGTTTATGTCTCGATAATAGATGCTAAATCCGAGATTGATGGCTTGACCAAGAAAATAAGGTTGGGAAAACTCAAAAAAATAATTTATAACCTTCTCTCCCTGGTCGAGCCTTAACCTATATCGCTCGCCTGCACCGAGAAGGTTCACTGCCGCATAATCGACCCCGGCATAAAGACCTCGATAATCATTGTAGCCGCCTGAATAATGGAAGAAGCCTTTTTGAAGCTCTCTGATAAAAAGCGTGACATCGATTTGATTCGGTTCTTTAGGATCTGACTTTATCTCCGGCTCCTTTTGAAGCGCAGCTATTCTCAGGCGCTGCATCCAGAAAAGACCGCGCTCGAACAGAGAAAAATTGAATCTATCTCCTTCCTTGATGAGCATTTCTCGGCGAATGACCTTATCCTTGGTCATCGTGTTGCCTTTGATTTCCAGTCTTTTGAGATAGTTCAATTCTCCCTCATCAATGCTAAAAGTCACATTCACACGCCTCAGCTCAGCGTCAAGCTCTTCCAGAGAAGTTACGCTGGCATAGAGATGACCCTTTTGCCGATAAAACCTCTCCATATCGCCTATAATCTTTTCTCGGATTCTTGCGCTGTAGACTTCGCCCTCCTTGAATTCTATAAACTCCTCCAAAGTCTTTTTGGAAACGATCTTGTTTCCCTCAACCTTGACCTCACCCACCGCATAAACAAAGCCGGCATCGACAGGAATGATGACCTTCTTCATCATCTCCTTCTTCAGAAATATGTTTTTCTTTTTGAATTCTTCTATGCTCGGCTGCCCGATGGAAGCGTTCATATAACCATATTCTTGAAGCTTATTCCTGATGCTGGCCAGATCCTGCTCGAGGGCGTGCTGCTTGAAGACGTCCTTGCCTTTTATCCGGGAGATAAGGCTATGTTTCCTGTTTTCATTCATCGCATCTCGAAGACGCCTGCTGGATAGCTTGGGATTCCCGCTAAAAACGACATCCCCGACCTTAAACCGCGGTCCTTCCTTGATTAGAAATGCGACCTCGACGCTATTTTCCTCTCTTTGTCTCAAATCAACATCAACCTTTCCCTGTTCAAATCCTTTCTCCATGAGAAATTCCTCGATTATCTTTTTGATTCTTTGAGTTTTTGAGGGATTATAGAAAGAAGAGTACAGGGGATATTCATTTCTTTCTTTTAGCCTGCTGATAATTTCCTTCTTCTTTACCTTCTTGCCTGTCTTAAAGACGATTCCCTGTATGACTGGATTTTCTTCAACCGAGACTTTTACTATCTTTCCCTTTTCGCCTGGCAAGTCTTCGATTTTGATGCTGGAGAAAAAGCCAGTTGACCACAAAGCCTTGAAATCTTCTTTCAACAACTCCCTGTCAAAGAGCCTTCCCTCTTTCAGGAAAAGATAATAGAGGACAGTTTCCCTCGGGACACGCACATTGCCCTCAACCTCAATCCTCTCGATTCTCTCCTGAGCTTCTACAAAGAGAGTCAAGCAAAGAAAGGCTATAGCCAGAAGAATCTTCTTGAACATCCTGTTCTTAATAATCTCCTTTCTTATTTTTTTGACTTTAATCTTTGCTTAGAATGAATGAAAAGTCAAAAAGAAGAAAGTTTTGGAAGATAGCTCAATCCTTAATGGCCTCTGCAGGCATTTCTTAAAAGTTTTGAATAAAATACAATAATTTATCCCTGAATTTTAAGAGTTAACAATAAATATCAATATTGAGATTTTTTGAAGACATAGATACCGAAGATGGAGTTGACGACAAGCAGCGAGCCTGAGATGAAAAAGGGATATTGCAATCCTGCTTTATACCCTAAAGGCGAATAGAAGAGGGCTCCGACCATATGCCCCAGGGTCATCATCGCCAGCAGGGCGCCGGAGCTTCCGCCGATACTCCTCCGCTCAAATAACCTGGAGATATAGAGGGCATTCAGGGCCCCGAAAAAGCCGTCTCCAAACTCATGAACAACCCTGAACAAGAAAGAAAGATAAACGTTTCTGTTGACCATGAGCATCAGGCCGAGCCCGGAGACAGACATGGCTAGAAGAAAAAGCCGCTTATTCAGCCTGGCGTTGTATTTTAAAAGGCCTACGAAAAATGCAGAAAGAGCAAGGGCGAAAAGAGCAAGCGAAATATAGAGAGCGAGCTGGAAGTTGTTCAGATGAAAAAATTTATTCAAGAAAGGGCTGTAGACTGTCCCTTCCACTCCCCAATGAAGGCCCAGCACAAAAATCATTACGGAAAAGAGGATTGTCTTTTTATTGAAAAGGTCTCGCTTGTATTCTTTTATGGAAATGGATTCAAACTTTTCTTTCCCGATATCGCCAATCAAAACCAGAACGATCAGAACAAAAAGAGAATAGGTAAAAAACAAGGTGTTAAAATTTGAGAGATAAATCAGGGCTCCTCCCAATAGGGTACCAAAGGCTGGGCCAAGGGCCAGCCAGAAAGTAAGCCTGCTGTATTTTTTATTAAGATCCTGAAGAGTCTCATCCTTGAAATACAGGCTATTGGTCGAAACATCCAAGGCATTGTTGGCCACTCCCAGCATCAAAAGAAGAAAGGCCATCAAGAGAAAATGACTCGTCAGGCCGATAAGCAAAAATGATAATCCCTGGACAAGGAGGCCTGCTTGAATGACTCTCTTGATAGAGATGCGGTCGTTGATCCAGCCAGTGGGGAAGGAGAATAATATGGGGGCGAAGGCATAAAAGGAGATAATCAAGCCGATCTGCCAGCCGCTAAAGCCGATTCTCAGAAAATAAAGCGGAATTAAGAAGAAGATAGTGTTGACTGTCAGCTTTCGGCTGAAATTAATGATATGAATCTTCTTCTGGTTAGCCATATGACCTGCTTGTCCTCTGGTCGATTTAAGCCAATTATTATAATCGAACTTAATATTTTTGGAAGCATTTTTAGACCAGTGATAGCTTCCTAAATTAAATTATAATCGTAGAAATTGTATAAGAAGCTCTTGTCAAGCGTGTCCCTGACAGCTCTGGCTGCAGCCATCGGCGTGTGGGAAATCCCTCAAGCGGGCGATACACAGGGCGCGCTGTGCAACCCCCTTGGTAAGGGAGAATAAGGGGCTCTTGCAGAAATTGTGATGCTTTTAAAAGAAAACTGAAGAGAAGTGAAATGAACTTCAGGAAGTTATTTTTTATTCCTGCAAAAAAGTTTTTATTTCTTTTAAGAACAGGAAGAAGGACTTATCTTATTTTTTTCAAAAGAGCTTAAAAGAGATGGTGGCGCCGATCTGCATGTAATCGGTCTTAAAGAGATTATCAAACGGCATTACGGTAAATACTGTCAATTTTACGCCTGGCCCCTTCAAGCCGGCATTTAGCTTAAGCATAACATCGGTAGAAAAGCTTTCCGTAACCTCAGTGCCGACCAAAAACCATTTTGTAAGCCCTGCGCCCACAAAGAGGTTTGCAAGTTTTAAGTTGGCCATCACCGCCGGAGCCAGCCAGAAGAAGTCAAATTCGAAGTTATGGACAATGATGTAGCATTCCGGGCTTACGGTAAAGGGTAAGAGGGCGAAGGAAAAATCCATGTTGGCACCTGCCTTCCACCAGAAGGGGTCGAATGACAAATTAGTATCTGTTAGGACGCCACCGCTGAGGTAAAGGCTGAAGGGCTTGCCAAGCGCCTGAGAATTCTGGCTTGTCACACAGAAAAGAAAAGCAAGTAAAAGAAGAGATAACGCAACTTTTTTCATTCAATACTCCTTCTCTCCATTCTATTCAAATAAAATAAAAAATCAATTTAAAATTCTTCGGATGTCTTTTTTTGATGCCGGCTCAAATCCGCTTCAAAACACGCAGCATAGACTGAGAATATCTTTTCTGATCTATCTACTAACAAAGTAACAGCTATCGTTAAAGTGGGGATAATTTTACTCGCGACTATTTTTTGGGATAGCCAACAGACTGAGCAAAGATGACCTTCTGCTCCGGCCGCAGCTTCATCGCCTTGGCCAACGTTTCCCTGTCAACCATGCCGCGGACCACAGTTGCCAAGCCTTCAGAAGCGCAGTAGAGATAGACATTCTGGCTGATGAAGCCGGTGTGCGCAGCCGAATAAAAATTCTTGTCTTCTTCCGTTCCCCGGGTAATCTTTGAAAAGTCCGCAACATAGATAAGGTTTAAAGGCACATCCTTGACAAAATCCTGCTTGCCGGTCATGGCCCGGATGTCCTCTCCAAGAACTGGCTTCAGCGAATGCTCCAACGGGTCATAGAGATAAAGCCCCTCGGCCAGGGCAACGTAAATATCGATATTCTGCCAGTTGACGGCAGATGGGGCTGTTCGCTTTTTCGAATCAGGGCGGTTGACTCCGTCTGCGGCCCAAAGCAGGTTGGAAAGTACCTGAAGAGGAAGCTTCTCAGTGCTGAATTCGCGCGAAGACTGCCTGTCTTTCAATGCCTGCATCAGCGGGCGTCCGCCCTCAAGCTGAGGATTGGGAAGCTTGATTTCTTTCAGCTCTTGAGCCTGAAAAGAAGCAAAGGATGGCCCGATAAAAAGAAGAGTCATCGATATGAAGCAAAGAACAGACGCAATTTTATAGGTCATGATTCCTCCTTTAAAAAAATTTTATATTATCAATACCGCCAGCTGGTTATATCAGCACCAGGCGGCGCGCTCTTCAGAATTCGCTCCACAATCCTGGGCACGAACATCTGATGATATCTCAACCGGGAAATGGCGTTGGGCCTTGTATGATCACCGTTCCAGCAGTGCTCAGCCCTATCGCCGTAGTCAACCTCGCCTTCATAATAGGGCTCTTTTGTGCTTTTCAGGAATTCCTCCATCAGATAAACCGCATTATTCAGGTAAAAATTATCCATGTCCCCGCAGTAGATATGAATTTTTCCTTTGAGCTTGGGGCCGAGAGTCTTCCAGTCTCTCTCCAGAACATAGCGAAGGTCGTAATTCTCGCGCCAGAACTCGGCGACCGAACGGTCGACCTTACCAGTCAACTTATCCCAGATTGGCTTTGGGTAGCCGTCCTCGCCGACAGGAGAAAAAACAGCCTGCCAGATATCCCATTGCTCTC